>CAMLIL010000027.1 GCA_946480015.1 uncultured Oxalobacteraceae bacterium
GCGCTTCGCTGATCTCGATCTTCGCGCGTCTGGGCGGCGGCATCTTCACCAAGGGCGCCGACGTCGGCGCCGACCTGGTCGGCAAGGTGGAAGCCGGCATTCCGGAAGACGATCCGCGCAACCCGGCCGTGATCGCCGATAACGTGGGCGACAACGTCGGCGACTGCGCCGGCATGGCCGCCGACCTGTTCGAAACCTATGTGGTGACCCTGATCGCCACCATGCTGCTGGGCGCGCTGATGATCACCGGCGCCGGCAGCACTCCGGTGGTGTATCCGCTGCTGCTGGGCGCCGTGTCCATCCTCGGCTCGATCGTCGGCTGCTCCTTCGTCAAGGCCAAGCCCGGCAAAAAGATCATGTCGGCGCTGTACACCGGCCTGTGGTGGGCCGCCATCCTGTCGCTGATCGGCTTTGCGGTCGTCACCTGGATGCTCTGGCAGGACCAGGCCATGCGCGTGCAGATGATGGGCTGCACCCTGGTCGGCATCGTCCTCACCGGCCTGATGGTCTACATCACCGAGTACTACACCGGCACCGAATTCAAGCCGGTGCGCCACATCGCCGAAGCCTCGACCACCGGCCACGGCACCAACATCATCGCCGGGCTGGGCGTGTCGATGAAGTCGACCGCCTATCCGGTGCTGGCGGTGTGCGTGGCCATTCTCGCGGCCTACCAGCTGCATGGCCTGTACGGCATCGCGATCGCCGCCACGGCCATGCTGTCGATGGCCGGCATCATCGTCGCCCTCGACGCCTACGGCCCGATCACCGACAACGCCGGCGGCATCGCCGAAATGTCCGGCCTGCCGGACTCGGTGCGCGCCATCACCGACCCGCTCGACGCGGTCGGCAACACCACCAAGGCCGTCACCAAAGGCTACGCCATCGGCTCGGCGGGCCTGGCCGCGCTGGTGCTGTTCGCCGACTACACCCACGCGCTCGAATCGACCGGCAAGGTCATCACCTTCGACCTGTCCAACCCGATGGTGATCGTCGGCCTGTTCATCGGCGGCCTGATTCCCTACCTGTTCGGCGCGATGGCGATGGAAGCGGTGGGGCGCGCGGCCGGCGCCGTGGTGGTCGAGGTGCGCCGCCAGTTCCGCGACATCAAGGGCATCATGGACGGCACCGGCAAGCCCGAATACGACAAGGCGGTGGACATGCTGACCGCCTCGGCCATCAAGGAAATGGTGCTGCCGTCGCTGCTGCCGGTGGTGGTGCCGATCGCGGTCGGCATGCTGCTCGGGCCGGCCGCGCTGGGCGGCATGCTGATGGGCACCATCGTCACCGGCCTGTTCGTGGCCATTTCCATGACCACCGGCGGCGGCGCCTGGGACAACGCCAAGAAGTACATCGAGGACGACAACTTCGGCGGCAAGGGTTCGGAAGCGCACAAGGCGGCGGTGACCGGCGACACCGTGGGCGACCCGTACAAGGACACCGCCGGTCCGGCCGTCAACCCGCTCATCAAGATCATCAACATCGTGGCGCTGCTGCTGGTGCCGCTGCTGCCGGCCACCGGCTGGATCGCCATCAAGGCGGCGCCGCCGATGCACGCGCCGGTGGCGATGCCGGCCTCGGCCGACGTGCCGCCCATGGCGGCCCCGGTGCAGGCGCCGTAGCGCTTAGAACACGCACATCCGGTCGGCCGCCACGCGCAGCTCGGCGCGGAAGTCCGGATGGGCGATGGCGATCAGCTCCTGCGCGCGCTGCTTGGCCGATTTGCCGCGCAGCTGCGCCACGCCGAACTCGGTCACCACGTAATTGATGTCGTTCTTGCTGGTGGTGGCGTGGGTGCCGGGCGCGAGCACCGGCACGATGCGCGAGACGGTGCCATCCTTGGCCGTCGACGGCAGCACGATAAACGATTTGCCGCCCTTCGAGCGGTTGGCCGCGCGCACGAAGTCGACCTGGCCGCCGGTGCCGGAATAGGGCAGGTGGCCGATGCTCTCCGAACCGCATTACCCCAGCAGATCGACCTGCAGGCTGGCGTTGATCGACACCAGATTGTCGTTCTGCCCGGCGATATACGGGTCGTTGGTAAAGTTGACCGGATGCATTTCCAGCATCGGGTTGTGGTGCATGAAGCGGTACAGGCGCTGCGAGCCGAGCGCGAAGGTCGCCACCATCCGCCCCGGCATGAAATTCTTGCGCCGGTTCGTCACCACCCCCGCTTCCACCAAACTCAGAATGCCGTCGCCCAGCATTTCGGTATGGATGCCCAGGTCGCGCTTGCCGGTCAGCTGCATCACCACCGCATCGGGAATGCCGCCGTAACCGATCTGCAGGGTCGCGCCGTCGCCGATCATGTCGGCGACATGCTTGCCGATGGCCTGCTGCACCGGACCGATGGCCGGCAAGCCCACTTCCAGCACCGCCTCGCCGCTCTCGACGAGCGCGCTGACCTGCGACACGTGCACGTGACACTGCCCATGCGCGAACGGGACGTGGGGATTGACTTCCAGCACCACCGCGCGCGCCTTGGCCAGCGCCGCCATGGTGTAGTCGGTTCCCAGGCTGAGCGAGAAAAAGCCGTGCTCGTTCATCGGCGAGGCCAGCGCGAACACCACGTCGGCCGCCATCGACCCGGGCTCGATCAGCGCGGGGATCTCGGAAAAATAGTTGGGGATGAAATCGCACCAGCCGCCTTGCCCGGACGCGCGCGACGCGCCGCCGAAAAACAGCGCAGCATGGCGGACGTGCTGTGCGGTGCCGCGCTCGAAATAGCCGAACTTGCGCAGCGCCAGAATCTGCGCCACCTTGATCCCGTGAAAGCGCCGGCGCTGGTCGGACAGGGCCGTCAGCAGGGCGGGCGGCTCGCCCACCCCGGTCGGCACGATGATGGTATCGCCGTCGCACAGCAGGGCCAGCGCCTCCTCGGCGGTACAGCGTTTGCTTTCGTAGATCGACTGTGCAGCTGGCATCGTGCTCTCCTGTCGTTACTGTTACAAAGTGTTCCCGGCCTATCGAAATGGCATCGGCCAAACAATAATGAAGCATTCACCGCGCGAGGTCCACCATGATGATTCGCCACTTGCTCTTCTGCATTGCCGTGCTGGCCATCGCGAGCGCCCAGGCCCAGGAACGCCCGCCGCGCATGGGCGAGGTGCCGGCCGATGCGAAGCCGGACGCGAAAAAAGACCATCCCCGGCCGGACGCCAAACCCGCCGGCAAGTCCGCCAAGCAACCGGTCCGGCGGCGCGCCGTGCCGATGGTGATCGACCGCATGCCCGGCCCCACGCCGCCGGCGGTGTACGGCCCGGTCCTGACAGTGCCCAGTCCCGCGCCCATGCCCGCCACCGGCGTGCCGGGCGCGCCGGCGCCCCCGGTGATGATCAACGGCTGCGACGCCGGCGGTTGCAACGGCAGCGACGGCGTGCGCTACAACGGCGTCGGCACTACCTTGCTCAGTCCGCAGGGAAGGCTGTGCCACCGCAACGGCCTCGCCGTGCAGTGCTGACGGCGCAGCGTGTACAATCGGCGCTGATTGACGTTTACGTAAGCGTTAAGCAAACTCGACAAGGGAAAGCCATGCAACTTCAAGATAATGTATTTATCGTGACCGGCGGCGCCTCCGGGCTGGGAGCGGCCAGCGCGCGCATGCTGGCCGAGGCCGGCGCCAGGGTCTTGCTGGCCGATGTGCAGGCCGAAGCCGGCCACCAGTTGGCGGCCGGGCTGAAAGGCCAGTTCATCCGCTGCGACGTCACCCAGGAGGCCGATGCCAGGGCGGCGGTGGCCGCGGCGCTGGCCATGGGCAGCCTGCGCGGGCTGATCAATTGCGCCGGGATCGCGCCGGCCATCAAGACGGTCGGGCGCGACGGCCCCCATCCGCTCGAAATTTTCCAGCGCACCATCAACATCAACCTGATCGGCACCTTCAATATGGCGCGCCTGGCGGCCGAGGCGATGGGCCATGGCGAAGCGCTGGCCAGCGGCGAGCGCGGCGTGATCATCAACACCGCCTCGGTCGCCGCCTACGACGGCCAGATCGGGCAGGTGGCCTACGCCGCCTCGAAAGCGGCGGTGGTCGGCATGACCCTGCCGATGGCGCGCGACCTGGCGCGCAGCGGCATCCGCGTGATGACCATCGCCCCCGGGCTGTTCGAGACCCCCATGCTGATGGGCATGCCGGCCGAAGTGCGCGACGCGCTCGGCAACATGGTGCCATTTCCGCAACGCCTGGGCCACCCGTCCGAATACGCGCAACTGGCCCGCGCCATCATCGAAAACACCATGCTCAACGGCGAAACCATCCGCCTGGACGGCGCCATCCGCATGCAACCGAAATAAGGCAATTCCTGTACGATGTTGGTCCGGGCGTACGGTCTGAGCCGTACGCCCGTCCGCACCGTATCCACGTTCCCAGGAGTTGGCATGGTTTCATCCCGAATGCGCGCACTCGCGCTGGCGCTTGCCGCCGCTGTCCTGTTGCAGCCGGCGCTGGCGCAGGAAGTCGCCCTGCGCGGTCCGGAAAGCGCGGTCGCCTACACCGACAAGGCCGGCTGGGCGGCAAAAAAATACATGGTCGCGGCCGCCAATCCCCTCGCGGTCGAGGCCGGCTACAGCATCCTCAAACAGGGCGGGGCGGCCATCGACGCGGCCATCGCCGTGCAGCTGGTGCTGACCCTGGTCGAACCGCAATCGTCCGGCATCGGCGGCGGCGCCTTCATGCTGCACTACGATGGCCGCCGGGTCCAGGCTTACGACGGCCGCGAAACCGCGCCCTCGAAGGCCGACGAACACCTGTTCCAGAGCAGCGACGGCAAGCCGCTATCGCGCACCCAGGGCATCGTGGGCGGGCGCTCGGTGGGCGCCCCCGGGGTGCTGCGCATGCTGGCGCTGGCCCACCGACAGCACGGCAAGCTGGCCTGGAAAAGCCTGTTCGCGCCGGCCATCGCCCTGTGCGAGCAGGGCTTTCCGGTCAGCCAGCGCCTGAACCGCCTGCTGGCGCTCGATCCGCACGTGCGCAAGGACCCGGTGGCCGCCGCCTATTTCTACGATGCGCAAGGCGCGCCCTGGCCGGTCGGCCATGTGCTGAAAAATCCGGCGCTGGCCTCCACCCTGCGCGTGATCGCCACCGGCGGCGCCGAAGCCTTCTACACCGGCCGCATCGCGCGCGACATCGCCGACAAGGTGGCCGCGCACCCGACCAATCCCGGCCTGCTCAGCGCCGCCGACATCGCCGCCTACCGCGCGCGCGTGCGCACCCCGGTGTGCAGCGACTATCGGCATTACACCGTGTGCGGCATGCCGCCGCCATCCTCGGGCGGGATCGCCATCGCCCAGATGCTGGGCATCCTGGAAACGCGCGACATGGCCGCGCTGGCGCCGCCCGACGGCGTGCCCGGCGCCCAGGCCGTGCACCTGTTCGCCGAAGCGGGCCGGCTGGCCTACGCCGACCGCAACCGCTACGCCGCCGACACCGACTTCGTGCCGCTGCCCGGGCGCGGGGTCGACAGCCTGATCGACAAGCGCTACCTGGCCAGCCGCGCCGCCCTGATCGGCCCGCGCTCGATGGGCGTGGCGCCGCCCGGCACGCCGCCCGGCATGGAAGTGGCCTGGGGCCTTGATAACGCCATCGAAACCCCGTCCACCTCGCACCTGGTGGTGGTCGACGCCAAGGGCAACGGCGTGTCCATGACCACCTCGGTCGAAGACGCCTTCGGCTCGCGCCAGATGGTCGACGGCTTCATCCTGAACAACCAGCTGACCGACTTTTCCTTCGATTCGCGGGACGCCAACGGCCCGGTGGCCAACCGGGTCCAGCCCGGCAAGCGGCCGCGCAGCGCCATGTCGCCCACCATCGTGTTCGACAAGGCCAGCAAACAACTGGTGCTGGCGATCGGCTCGCCGGGCGGGCCGGCCATCATCAACTATGTCGCCAAAACCCTGGTCGGGGTGCTGGACTGGCACCTGAACGTGCAGCAAGCCATCAACCTGCCCAATTTCGGCAGCCGCAACGGCCCCACCGAACTGGAGACCGGACGGTTCCCCGCCGCCACCCGGGACGAATTGAAAGCGCGCGGCCACAGCCTGTCGAGCTGGGACATGAACTCCGGCCTGCACGGCGTGCAGCGCCTGTCGATCCACGGCATCCCGTTCTGGTTCGGCGGCGCCGATCCACGCCGCGAAGGCGTGGCCAAGGGCGACTAAATGCGGCTAAATCACCACGTGATTATTAGTCATGCAACTTTTATTTCCGCAAAACTGTAGACCCTGATACTCTGGCGGCATGGGGAATGAACAGAAAACAGGCTTGATCCTGACCGGAGGCGGAGCACGCGCGGCGTACCAGGTCGGCGTGCTGCAGGCCATCTCCCAGATTCTGTGGGAGGCCGGCTGGCGTCCCGCGCGCAACCCCTTCGACATCATCTGCGGCACCTCGGCCGGCGCCATGAACGCGGTGGCGCTGGCATGCCGCGCCGATAATTTTTCCGAAGGCGTGCAAAAGCTGCTGGACGTGTGGGAAAACTTCACCGCCGAGCAGGTCTACCGCGCCGATTCGCTGGGGGTGCTGCGCTCGGGCGCGCGCTGGCTGTCGCTGATGTCGTTCGGCTGGCTGCTGCGCAAGTGGCGCGCCGCGCCGCCCGCGTCCCTGCTCGACAATACCCCGCTGGTCGGCCTGCTGCACCGCATGCTCGACCTGCCGCGCCTGGACGCGGCCCTGTCGGACGGCCTGCTGCACGCACTGGCGGTCACCGCGTCCTCGTACACCGCCGGCAACCACATCACCTTTTACCAGACCCCGGCCGAGATCGCCCCGTGGGTGCGCATGCAGCGCATCGCCCTGCAGGACCAGATCGGGGTCGAGCATCTGCTGGCTTCGTCGGCCATTCCATTCATTTTTCCGGCCGTGCCGCTGTACATGAGCGGGCGGCGCGAATACTGCGGCGACGGCTCGATGCGCCAGCTGGCGCCGATCTCGCCGGCGATCCACCTGGGCGCCTCCAAGGTGCTGGTGGTGGGCGCCGGCCGCCTGACCGAGCCGCCGCGCGACAGCGCCGGCCAGGCCCGCTATCCCAGCCTGGCCCAGATCGCCGGCCATGCCATGTCCTCGATCTTCCTGGACAGCCTGGCGGTCGATATCGAACGCCTGAACCGCATCAACCTGACCCTGTCGCTGCTGCCGCCCGAACACCGCGACAAGACCCCGCTCAAACCGGTCGACCTGCTGGTGATCGCGCCGTCCGAACGGATCGACGCGATCGCCGCGCGCCACACGCGCAGCCTGCCGGCGCCGATCCGCACGCTGCTGTCGGGGATCGGCGCGACCGAGGCGCGCGGTTCGGCGCTGGCCTCCTACCTGCTGTTTGAATCGAGCTTCACGTGCGAGCTGATCGCGCTCGGCCAGCGCGACACCCAGGCGCGCAGGAACGACGTGCTAACCTTTTTCGGCGATTGAGGGCAGCGGCCATGCAAGCACTGGTAGTGGACGACGATATCGTATCGCGCATGGCGCTCAGCGATCTGCTGGGCAGCTATGAAGTCTTCGACCTGGTCGAGGCGGCCGACGGCCAGGAGGCCTGGGCGCTGCTGGAAGCGGGGCTGCGCCCGGTCATCGTATTTTGCGACGTGCGCATGCCGCGCATGTCCGGCATCGACCTGCTGCAGCGCATGAAGGACCAGCTGGCGCTGGCCGACGTGCCGTTCGCGCTGGTGTCCTCGGCCTCCGACCGCGACACCGTGCTGCAGGCGGTGCGCCTGGGCGCGGTCGGCTACATTCTCAAGCCCTTGCATGCGGCCGAGGCGCGCGCCCACATCGACAAGATCTTCAGCATCACCATCGACAGGCTGGTGGAAAATCCGCTGGCCACCATACGCCGCCTGAACATCGGCATCGACCGCCTGGCCGCCTATCTGAACGCCTTCGGCACGCAGCTGGGCGGCGCCGCGACCGAGATCGCCGGCCTGCTGGCGTCCGGCCTCGATGCCGACGCGCGCGCGCGCATCGACGTGGTGCATACCGGCTGCATGACCTTGGGGCTGTGGCGCGTGGCCGCGCGCATCGACGCGCTGCGCCGGGCCCCGCTGCAGGCCGGGCGCGTGAGCGGCGCCATCGAGCTGGCCAGCGACGCCGTGCAGCGCCAGAGCCGCCGCGTGCGCGCCGTGGCGGAACCCCCGGGAGCGGTGAGCTGACGTGAACCGCGCCCGCATCGCCATCGTCCGCCTGATCTTGCTGCTGCTGTGCTGCCTTCCGGCCGCGCAGGGCCTGGCCGCGCCCGCGCGCACGCTGCGCTTCGAGCAGCTCAGCGTGGAGCAGGGCCTGGCCCAGGAATCGGTGCTGGCGGTGGCGCAGGACAGCGACGGCTTCATGTGGTTCGGCAGCCAGGCCGGCCTGTCGCGCTTCGACGGCCACCGCGTCATCACCTACCGCAACGCCGTCAACGATGCGCGCAGCCTGGTCAACAACTGGGTGCGGGTGCTGCACATAGACCGCCTGGGGCGCCTGTGGATCGGCACCGACGGCGGCCTGGACCGCTTCGATCCGGTCACCCAGTCCTTCATTCACTACGCGCCGCGCGAACAGGCGCGGCGCGGCAATGGCAACCGCCACGTGCGCGCGATCGCCGCCGACGGCATGGACGGCCTGTGGCTGGCCACCGGCGACGGCCTGCAGCATGTCGACATGAACACCGGCTACTTCAGGGTGTGGCAGCATGTGCCGGGCGATCCGGCCAGCCTGGCCGACGACCAGGTCACCGCGCTGGCGGTCGATGGCAGCGGCTGCGTCTGGGTCGGCACCGCCTCGGGCCTGGACAGCCTGTCGCCGGGCGCGGCCGGCTTCGCCCACCATGGCGCCAGCGACGCCGACAGCCGCTACAAGGCCGTGCAGGCGCTGATGGTCGACAGCGAGCAGACCCTGTGGATCGGCACCCTGGGCGGCCTGGAAACCTGGAAGGCCGGCAGCCTGGCCGACCAGCGCCGCCGCCTCGGCGCGGCCGAAGGCTTGCGCACGGCCGCCATCACGGTGCTGTACCAGGACCAGGAAGCCAACGTCTGGGTCGGCAGCCAGGCCGATGGCCTGTACCGCTGGCAGCCGCAGACGCGCCGCTTCGCCAACTACCGCCATGTGGCGGGCGACAATCACAGCGTGGCCGACAACCAGATCTCGGCACTGTACCGCGACCGCGTCGGCACCTTCTGGGTCGGCACCTGGTACGCCGGCGTGAGCCGGGTTGATCTCAACAGCGGCGGCTTCGCCCGCATCGTGCACGCGGCCGACCAGGACAGCAGCCTGTCGGACAACAAGGTGCGCGCCATCGCCGAAGACGCCCAGGGCAATCTGTGGCTGGGCGCGAACAATGGCCTGAACCACGTCGATCCCGCCACCGGCATGGCCACGCTGTACGGCCCGGCGGCGGGTGCCGCCGGCGGCCTGGCCGGCCTGCCGGCCAGCGCCATCGGGCGCGACCGCTTCGGCATGCTGTGGATCGGCAGCCACGCCGGCGTGACCCGTTTCGACACCCAGCGCAAGCGCTTCGAGGCCAAGGTGTTCGCCGGCGGCGAGCCGGACGCCAACAATATCCGCGGCATCCTGTCCGACAGCGCCGGCCTGCTGTGGATCGCCTCGCGCGGCGGCCTGCACCGGCTCGATCCGGGCAGCGGCGCGACCGTCACCTACCGCCACGACCCGGCCGACAGCGCCAGCCTGGCCGACAACGTGGTGCGTCCGCTGCTGGAGGACCGCCTGGGCCAGCTATGGGTCGGCACGTTCGACGGACTCGATCTGTTCGACCGCCGCACCGGCAAGTTCCGCCACTTCCGCCACGACCCGGCCGATCCCATGAGCCTGTCGCACGACGAGGTGCACTACCTGCTGGAAGACCGCAACGGCACACTGTGGATCGGCACCGCGGGCGGCCTGAACCGCATGCAGTTCGACGGCAGCGGCATGGCGCGCTTCGTGCGCTACACGGTGCGCGACGGCCTGGCCGACGACGCCGTGGCGGCGATGCTGGAAGACGCCGACGGCAACCTCTGGGTCAGCACCAATACCGGCATCTCGCGCCTGGAGCCGCGCACCGGCCGCTGGCGCAATTACAGCGCCGGCGACGGCACCATCGAAGGCGCCTACTTCGACGGCTCGGCCCTGCGCGCCGCCGACGGCACCCTGTATTTCGGCGGCTTCAACGGCGTGACCGCCTTCAATCCGCGCGCCATCCGCGACAACCTGATCGCCCCGCGCGCGGTGATCACGGGCTTCCAGATCTTCAACCAGCCGGTGGCGCTGGCCCGGCCCGGCCTGCTCAAGGGGCCGATCGAGCGCACCAGCGCGCTGACCCTGGACGCGGCCGACTCGGTGTTTTCGCTGGAATTCTCGGCGCTGCACTTCGCCGCCCCGCAGCGCAACCTGTTTTCCTACCAGCTCGAAGGCTTCGACGAGCGCTGGGTCAATACCGACGCGAGCAAGCGCTTTGCCACCTATACCAATCTCGACCCCGGCACCTACACCTTCCGCGTGCGCGCGGCCAACAAGGATGGGGTGTGGAGCGCGTCCGGCGCGTCGCTCACCATCACCATCCTGCCGCCGTGGTGGAAGACCTGGTGGTTCCGCACCCTGGCCGCGGCGCTGGTGCTGGGCAGCGCCGCCGCGGCCTACCGCGCGCGCCTGTCCGGCCTCAGCCGCCAGAAGGACGAACTGGAACGCCAGGTCTGCCAGCGCACCGAGGAAATCGAACAGCAGAACCGCCTGCTGGAACGCCGCCGCGCCGACGCCGAGCGCCAGAAGGAAGAAGTCGAGCGGCAGAAGGAAAACGTCGAACTGGCCCACCGCAACATCTCGGTGCTGTCCGAGATCGGGCGCGAACTGACCGCCACCCTCGACATGGAAACCATCATGGACACGGTGTACCGCCACGTGCACCACCTGATGGACGCGAGCATCTTCGGCATCGGCTTTTACAGGGAAGACATCGGCGTGGTCGAGTTCCCGTTCGCCATGGACCACGGCGTGCGCAGAGAGGTGTACCTGCGCGACCTGCGCGAGCCGAACCAGTTCGCCGTGTGGTGCCTGCGCCACCGGCGCGAAGTGTTCATCAACGACCTCGACGCCGAATACCGGCAATACCTGGAGGCGCCGCAGCGCTGCCCGATCGCGCCGGTCGAGCGCTCGGACGGCAGTCCGCCCCCCGAGCCGGTGGCGATGATGTACGTGCCGCTGATCGTCAAGGAACGCATGATGGGCGTGCTGTGCGTGCAGAGCACCAGCAGGCACGCCTATCGGCGCGTGCACCTGGACATGCTGCAGACCCTGGCCGCGCACGCCGCCGTGGCGCTGGACAACGCGCGCGCCTACCGCGAGCTGGAAGACACCCAGGCCCGCCTGATGGAGCAGGAAAAGCAGGTGCGCCTGAACACCGAGGAACTGGCCCTGGCCAACCGCGCCCTGCAGGAAAACGACGAGCGCCTGCGCCTGGCCAAGCAGAAGGCCGAAGACGCCACCCGCCAGAAGTCCGAATTCCTGGCCAATATGAGCCACGAAATGCGCACCCCGCTGGCCGGCGTGATCGGCATGCTCAGCTTCGCCCTGCGCGACGGCATGCTGCAGGAAAGCACGCGCGAACAGATCCTGCGCGGCCAGGCCAACGCCCAGTCGCTGCTCACGCTGATCAACGACCTGCTGGATTTTTCCAAGATCGAGGCCGGCAAGCTCACCATCGAGAACATCGACTTCGCGCTGGCGCTGATGATCGAGAACGTGGTCAGCCTGTTCGAGGAACAGGCCGCCGCCCACAGCGTCGGCTTCTCGGTGGAGCTGGCCGACAATCTGCCGCCCTTCGTGGTGGGCGACCCGACCCGCTTGCGCCAGGTGCTGGTCAACCTGGTCGGCAACGCCTTCAAGTTCACCAACGACGGCGACGTGATGGTCAAGGTCGAACTGGCCGAGCGGCGCGGCAATGTCAACCTGATCCGCTTTTCGGTCAGCGACACCGGCATCGGCATCGCGCCGGACGCGATCGAGCGCCTGTTCCAGAAATTCGAGCAGGCCGACAGCACCACCACGCGCCGTTACGGCGGCACCGGTCTGGGACTGGCGATCTGCCGCCAGCTGGTCGATCTGATGGGCGGCACCATTTCGGTCGACAGCTGCGAAGGGGAGGGCAGCACGTTCGCGGTGGTGCTGCCGCTGCCGGACGGAGTGGCCCCGCCGGTGGTGCCGCACGTGCCGCGCGAACCGCACAGCCACCGCCTGCGCGTGCTGTGCGCGGAAGACTTCCCGACCAACCAGATCATCATCCGCATGATGCTCGAAGAGCTGGGCCACCAGGTCGACATCGCCGACAACGGCGCGCTGGCGGTGGCCGCCTGCGCGCGCACCCGCTACGACCTGATCCTGATGGACGGACGCATGCCGGAAATGGACGGCGCCAGCGCCACCCGCCTGATCCGCGCCGGCGGGCCGGAGGGCGAACCGGTGCGCGACCAGGCCCTGATGATCATCGCGCTGACCGCCAACGCCAGCGAGGAAGACCGCAACCGCTACCTGGCCTGCGGCATGGACGCCTTCCTCACCAAGCCGATCGACGAAGCCGCGCTGCACTATCAATTGAGCCGCGCGATCGAGCGCCAGCTCCAGCGCGGCATCGCGCTGCCCGAGATGGGCGGGCCGGAGCGGCGTCCCAGCACCAGCGAACTCGATGCGCTGTTCGGCGTCGCCGGTCCGGCCGCGCCGCCGCCGGCCCAGAGCGCGCCGCGCCGCAACGCCGACCTGCAGCAGCGCATGCGCGCCGCCTTCGCCGCCGACGTGCCGCAGCGCCGCGCCGAGCTGCTGGCGGCCATCGAGCATCGCGACCACGACGCCGCCGGGCGCCTGCTGCACGGGATCAAGGGCAGCGCCGCCTATCTCGAAGCCGACCAGCTGCACCGCCTGTGCGGCGAACTCGAATGCTTTGCCGACGCCCAGGAGTGGGGCCGCATCGTGGGCGCGCTGCCCGAGCTCGAGCGCCTGCTCGCGCCATTCTGGCCGGCGCCGCTGGAGCCCACGAATATGCATATGCTGTAATATTGCCGTTGTTGCTATGCATAAACCACGCCCCTTGGAGAGGTAAATGAAAGTTCTGGTAGTTGATGACGACGTGGTTTCGCGCATGGTGCTGATGCACTTGATCGACAGCGCCGGCGGGGTGGAGGTGGCCGAGGCCGAAGACGGCGCCGACGCGTGGGACCAGCTGGCCGGCGGCCTGCGCCCCGATCTGTGCTTTTGCGACCTGCGCATGCCGCGCCTGTCGGGCATGGAACTGCTGCGCCGGGTCAAGGCCGATCCGCTCTTCAATGCCATCGATTTCGTCATGGTGTCGTCCGCCAACGAGACCGACACCGTCGAGCAGGCCTTGGGCCTGGGCGCGGCCGGCTATATCATCAAGCCCTTCGATGCCGCCCAGGTGCGCCTGTACCTGAGCCGGTTCGGCGGCAAGGGCCTTGCCGCCGACGCCGAAACGCCGCTGGCGACGACCCAGCGGCTCGGCATCAACGGCGAACGCCTGCTGGCCTACCTGAGCGGTTTCCAGGCCCAGGTGAGCGCCTTCGACGCGGAACTGCCGGCGCTGCTGGCGCTGGGGGACGAGGCCGCCCGCCTGCGCATCGAACGCCTGCACACCGGCTGCCAGACGCTCGGCCTGCACGGCGCCGCCGCCCAGCTGCGCGGAGTGCCGGCCAGCAAGCTGGAAGCGTCCGCGCTCAGTGGCGTGCTCGGCCAGGTGACCCAGGCGGTCGCGCGCCAGGCCGAGGTGGCGCGGCGCCAGTACGCCCCGGACTAAGGCGGGCGCGAAAAGCACTTGATGCCGGAATAGTTTAGGTCTAAAGTAGTTGTCCGCCATCGACCGGACTCCACTGGTGCGCCCATGACCCGCCTGACCGCCGCAGCACTTGGCCCCTCGGCCTACGAGGATGGCTTCGCCCGCGAACATCTGCCGCCGCCGGCCTTGTGGCCCGAGCTGCGCTTCGACCTGCCCGAACTGCATTATCCGGCCCAGCTCAATTGCGCCGCCGCCCTGCTGGACGCCGCCGTGGATGCAGGGCACGGGGAACGGGTGGCCATCTACGGCCAGGGGCTGCGCTGGACCTATGCCGAGCTGCGCCGCCAGGTCGACCGCATCGCCCACGTGCTGCGCAGCGATCTGGGGCTGGTCACCGGCCAGCGCGTGCTGCTGCGCGGCGCCAACAATCCCATGATGGCCGCCTGCATCCTGGCCGTGTTCAAGGCCGGCTGCATCGCCGTGCCGACCATGCCGCTGCTGCGCGCGCGCGAACTGGCCGTCATCGCCGACAAGGCGCAGGTGGCGGCGATCCTGTGTTCCCTCAACCTGCGCGGCGAAGTCGATGCGCTCGAAACGCCGCCGCACGGCGTGATCTGGTTCAACGCCGGCGGCGAGCCCGGCACGCTGGAGCGCCTGATGGCGCGCCACGAAGCGCCGTTCACCGCCGTGCCCAGTTCGGCCGACGATGTCTGCCTGATCAGCTTCACCTCCGGCACCACCGGCGTGCCCAAGGGGACCATGCATTTTCACCGCGATATCCTGGCCATCTGCGACTGCTTCCCGCGCCACGTGCTGCACAGCCACCCCGACGATATTTTCATCGGCACGCCGCCGCTGGCCTTCACGTTCGGGCTGGGCGGGCTGCTGCTGTTCCCCCTGCGGGTGGGTGCGGCCGCCGTGCTGCTGGAAAAGCTCACGCCCGAGAGCCTCCTGAGCGCGATTGCGCGCTACCGCGCCAGCGTGTGCTTCACCGCGCCGACCTGCTACCGCCAGATGGCGGCGCTGGCACCGCAGCACGACATCGCCAGCCTGACGCGCACCGTGTCGGCGGGCGAAACGCTGCCGCCGGCCACGCGCGACGCCTGGCAGGTGGCCACCGGCCTGGCCATGATCGACGGCATCGGCGCCACCGAACTGCTGCACATCTTCATATCGGCCGCCGGTGCGGACATCCGCCCCGGCGCCACCGGCAAGCCGGTACCGGGCTACCAGGCCTGCGTGCTCGACGCCGATGGCAGGCCGGCCGCGCCGGGCGTGACCGGACGGCTGGCCGTCAAGGGGCCGACCGGCTGCCGCTACCTGGCCGACGAACGCCAGAAGGACTATGTCATCGACGGCTGGAACCTGACCGGCGACGCCTATGAAATGGACGCCGACGGTTATTTTTACTACCGTTCGCGCACCGACGACATGATCGTCTCGTCCGGCTACAATATCGCCGGCATCGAGGTGGAGGACGCGCTGCTGCGCCACCCGCTGGTGGCCGAATGCGGCGTGGTCGGCCACCCCGACGAGCAGCGCGGCCAGCTGGTGGCGGCGCACGTGGTGCTCAAGGATGGCGCGCTGGCGAGCGAGCAGCTGGCGCACGAGCTGCAGGATTTCGTCAAGGCGCAGATCGCCCCCTATAAATATCCGCGCGTGGTCCGCTTTGCCGACCGGCTGCCGCGTACCGAAACTGGAAAGCTGCAGCGCTTCAAGCTGCGTCAGTCATGAATATAGTCTGCATCGGCGGCGGCCCCGCCGGCCTGTACGCGGCGCTGCTGCTCAAGCGCCAGGACAGCGCCCACCGCATCACCGTCATCGAACGCAATCGCCCCTACGACACCTTCGGCTGGGGCGTGGTGTTCTCCGACCAGACCCAGGTCAATCTGCTGGAAGCCGACGAAACCAGCGCCCGCGCCATCGTCGCCGCCTTCAACCGCTGGGAAGACATCGACATCTTCTTCAAGGGAGCGAAGATCACCTCGGGCGGCCATGGCTTTTGCGGCATCGGGCGCAAGCGCCTGCTCAACATCCTGCAGCGGCGTTGCGAGGAACTGGGCGTGACCCTGGTGTTCGAGCACGAAGTGAGCGAGGACCTGACCTTGGATGCGGACCTGGTGATCGCCGCCGACGGCGTCAACAGCCGGACGCGCGCGCGCCACGCGGCCAGCTACCGTCCGCAGATCGAAGCGCGCCGCTGCCGCTACGTGTGGCTGGGCACGCGCAAGAAATTCGACGCCTTCACCTTCGCCTTCAGGGAGACCGAATACGGCTGGTTCCAGGCCCACATCTACCAGTTCGACGGCGACACCTCGACCTTCATCATCGAAACGCCGGAGGACGTGTGGCGGCGCGCCGGCCTGGCCGACATGGGCCGGGAAGACAGCCTGGCATTCTGCCAGCGCCTGTTCGCCGACCAGCTGGACGGCCATGCCCTGATGAGCAATACCCCGCAGCCAGGCTGGATCAACTTCGCCCGCGTGACGTGCGGGCAGTGGGTGCACTGGAACGGCGACGTGCCGGTGGTGCTGATGGGCGACGCCGCGCACACCGCGCATTACTCGATCGGCTCGGGCACCAAGCTGGCGCTGGAAGACGCGATCGAACTGGCGCGCTGCGTGGGCGGCCATGCCGACTTGCGAAGCGCGCTGGCCGCGTATCACGCCGCGCGTTCGGTCGAAGTGCTCAAGCTGCAAAGCGCGGCGCGCAATTCGATGGAATGGTTCGAGAACGTCGAGCGCTACGGCGCGCTGGAAGCGCCGCAGTTCGCCTACGCCATGCTCACGCGCAGCCAGCGCATCTCGCACGAAAACCTGCGCCTGCGCGACGCGGCCTACGTTGCCGGCTTCGAAGCCTGGCTGGCTGGCCGCGCCTGCGCGCAGGCCGGTCTGGCGCCGCCGGCCGCGCCCGTGCCGCCGATGCTCACGCCATTCCGGGTGCGCGGGGTCACGCTCAAGAACCGCATCGTGGTCTCGCCGATGGCGCAGTATTCGGCCGACGAGGGCACGGTCGGCGACTACCACCTGATGCATCTGGGGGCGCGCGCAATGGGCGGCGCGGGACTGGTGATCGCCGAAATGACCTGTGTATCGGCGGACGCGCGCATCACGCCGCGCTGCCCCGGCCTGTACGCGCCCGAGCACACCGCGGCCTGGCGCCGCATCGTCGGCTTCGTGCATTCAAACAGCGACGCCAGAATCGGCATCCAGCTCGGCCACGCCGGCGCCAAAGGATCGACCAAGGTGATGTGGGAGGGGATCGACCAGCCGCTCGACGAGGGCAACTGGCCGCTGGTGGCGGCATCCGGGCAGCAGTATCTGGAGGGCGTGTCGCAGATCGCGCGCGCCGCCACGGCGGACGATATGGAGCGCATCGAAGCGGACTTCGTGCGCGCCGCCCGGGCCGCCCTTGATGCCGGCTTCGACTGGCTGGAGCTGCACTGCGCGCATGGCTATCTGCTGTCGTCGTTCCTGTCGCCGCTGACCAATCTGCGTGGCGACGAGTATGGCGGCAGCCTGGAAAACCGCTGCCGCTTTCCGCTGCGCGTGCTGCGCGCGATCCGGGCGGTATGGGATCTGCCGCTGAGCGTACGCATTTCGGCGCATGACTGGGTCGACGGCGGCATCACGCCCGACGACGCGGTGGCGATGGCGCGCCTGTTCCGGCAAGCCGGCGCCGACATGATCGACTGCTCGTCCGGGCAGGTCAGCAAGCGCGAACGGCCGGTGTACGGACGCATGTTCCAGACTCCGTTCGCCGACCGCGTGCGCAACGAGGCCGGCATCGCCACGATCGCGGTCGGATCGATCTATGAGGCCGACCACGCCAACAGCATCATCGCGGCAGGGCGCGCCGACCTGTGCGCGGTGGGCCGGCCGCACCTGGCCAATCCGGCCTGGACCTTGCACGAAGCGGCGAAAATCGGCTTCGGCGCCATCGCCTGGCCGCCGCAATACCGCGCCGCCAAGCAGCAGCTCGAACGCAATCTGGTGCGTGCCGCATGAGCGACACCGACCTGTCCACCCGGCTGCACGAAGACCATCACCAGTCGCTCAAATTGTGGCTGCAGATGCTCTCGTGTACAGTGCGCGTCGAGAACGAGATTCGCGGCAGGCTGCGCGCCGCGTTCGGCGTGACCTTGCCGCGCTTCGACCTGATGGCGCAGCTGGAGCGCCACCCGGAAGGATTGCGCATGGGCGAGCTGTCGCGCCGCATGATGGTCACGGGCGGGAACGTCACCGGCATCACCGACCAGCTCGAACGCGAAGAACTGGTGATGCGCGTGCCCGACCCGAAGGACGGGCGCGCCTACGCCGTCAAGCTGACCGAACGCGGACGGCAGGCTTTCGCGGCGATGGCCGAACAGCACGAGCTCTGGATCGTCGAGCTGTTCCAGGACATGCCGCCGGACGACAAGCAGCGCCTTGGCGGGCTGCTGGCGTCGATGAAGCAGTATTTGAAGACCGATTAACGAGTTAGGATCCGTATGCGTTACCTCCCTGGCCAGGCGCAGCAGCTGCCCGGCAACCGCACGCAGCTGGCCAACTACCAGGCCAGCCACTTCCGTTTTCAAGCGGAGGGCGGCGTGGCGACCGTGACGCTGAACCGCCCCGAGCGCAAGAACCCGCTCACCTTCGACTCCTACGCCGAACTGCGCGACCTGTTCCGCGCGCTGGCGTACGCCGGCGACATCAAGGCGGTGGTCATTACCGGCGAGGGTGCCAATTTCTGCTCCGGGGGCGACGTGCATGACATCATCGGCCCGTTGACCCAGCTCGACATGCCCGGCCTGCTGGCCTTTACGCGCATGACCGGCGACCTGGTGAAAGCCATCCGCGCCTGCCCGCAGCCGGTCATCAGCGCCGTCGACGGCATCTGTGCCGGCGCCGGCGCCATGCTGGCGCTGGCCTCGGATATGCGGCTCGGTACCAGCCGCAGCAAAACCGCCTTTCTGTTTACCCGGGTCGGGCTGGCCGGCTGCGACATGGGCGCCTGCGCGCTGCTGCCGCGCGTGATCGGGCAGGGACGCGCCGCCGAACTGCTCTACACGGGCCGCGCGATGAGCGGCGAACAGGGCGAACGCTGGGGATTTTTCAACAGCCTGTCCGAGCCCGGCACGCTGCTGGCCGACGCGCTGGCGCTGGCGCAGTCGCTGGCTGCCGGTCCAACTTTTGCGCATGGCATGACCAAGAGAATGCTGCAGCAGGAATGGAATATGGGCGTCGACGAAGCCATCGAAGCCGAAGCGCAGGCACAGGCGATCTGCATGGCCACCAACGACTTCCACCGCGCGTATCACGCGTTCGTGGCCAAACAAACCCCGCAGTTCGAAGGCGATTGAGATGACCGACCATTCTTTTCTGGCGTGGCCGTTCTTCGAGCCGCGGCACGCGCCGCTGGCCGCCGAGCTCGACGCCTGGGCCGCTGCCAACCTGGCCGGCGCGCACGGCAAGGATGTCGATGCGATTTGCCGCGCGCTGGTGCGCCGGCTGGGTGAGGGCGGCTGGCTGCACCATGCCGTCGCCCGTGACGGCGCGATCGACACGCGCGCCATCTGCCTGATCCGCGAAACGCTGGCGCGCCACAATGGCCTGGCCGATTTTGCGTTCGCCATGCAGGGCCTGGGATCGGGCGCGATTTCGCTGTTCGGCCACGCGGCCATGCGCGAACGCTACCTGCCGATGGTGGCGCGCGGCGAAGCCATCGCGGCGTTCGCGCTGTCGGAGCCGCAGGCCGGGTCCGACGTGGCGGCCATGCAGTGCGCGGCGCGGCGTGAGGGCGACGGCTATGTCATCGACGGCGACAAGATGTGGATCTCGAACGGCGGCATCGCCGATTTCTACGTGGTGTTCGCGCGCACCGGCGAAGCGCCCGGATCGCGCGGCATCAGCGCGTTCGTGGTCGACGCCGACAATCCGGGCCTGTCGATCGCCGAACGGATCGACGTGATCGCGCCGCACCCGCTGGCGCGGCTGGCGTTTCGCGGCTGCCGCGTCGGCGCCGGCGCGCTGATCGGCGAAGCGGGGCAGGGCTTCAAGGTGGCGATGGCCACGCTGGACGTGTTCCGCACCTCGGTCGGCGCGGCGGCGCTGGGCTTTGCGCGGCGCGCCTTCGATGAAGCCATCGTGCATGCGCAGCAGCGCACCTTGTTCGGCCAGGCGTTGGCCAAGTTCCAGCTCACCCAGGCCAAGCTGGCCGAAATGGCGACCGGGATCGACAGCGCCGCGCTGCTGATCTACCGCGCCGCGTGGCAGCGCGACCAGGGCGGGAAGGTCACGCGCGAAGCGGCCATGGCCAAGATGCACGCCACCGAAACGGCGCAGAAGGTCATCGACGCGGCGGTGCAGATGTTCGGCGCGCTCGGCGTGGTCAGCGAGCATCCGGTCGAGCGGCTGTACCGCGAGATCCGCGCGCTGCGCATCTACGAAGGCGCCACCGAAGTGCAGCAGTTGATCATCGCGCGCGAACTGCTGCGCGACAGCGCGGAGGGCGCGTGATGGAGATTCTGCAGCCGCCCGGCTGGGCGCGTCCGCGCGGCTATGCCAACGGTGTCGCGGCCAGCGGACGCACGGTGTGCGTGAGCGGCATGATCGGCTGGGATGGCGCGGGCCGCTTCCATACCGACGACTTCGCCGGCCAGGTGCGCCAGGCGCTGGAGAATATCGTGGCGGTGCTGGCCCAGGCGCAGGCGCGCCCGGAGCACATCGTGCGCATGACCTGGTACGTGCTCGACAAGCGCGAATACCTCGACGCCCACAAGGAAGTCGGCCAAGCCTACCGCGACGTGATCGGGCGCCACTTCCCCGCCATGACGGCGGTGCAGGTGGCCGGCCTGATGGAAGATCGGGCGCGGGTAGAGATCGAAGTCACCGCCATTATCCCTTAGAGGCTGTTTCAAAATGGGCAGGGCGTTGTTGCAGCTCCTCGCCGTGCAGGCGCACTGTCTTCGTCGCTGCGCCTGGCCCTGCCCATTTTGAAACAGCCTCTTAATGCCGGGCATTCTTTTGCAGCGGTAACGTAACGCCATCGTTACTCCTTCTTGGACACAATGTGATCAAGGAGGAATGATGTCATGGATGCAGCGATCAAATTTCCCATCAATAAGACGGCGCCGATCAATTTCCCACGCACGCCGCCGGCGGTGAAGGCGGGCCGGCCCAAGCTCGGCAAGCACATGAGCATCGAGCGCGCCTATCAGGCCATTATCCGCAACTGCATTGATCAGATCCAGGCCAACGAGGCCGGCGTGGCCAAGTACCATGACATGGAATGCCTGCACCAGATGCGGGTTGGGCTGCGGCGTCTGCGCTCGGCACAGGCCATGTTTCGCGCCTTGATTACCGTGCCCGATGAGATTGCCAACGATGTTGAGTGGCTGGTATCGCAGCTGGGCCCGGCGCGCGACTGGGACGTGCTGGCCGGGTCGACCTTGCCGAAGATCGGCGAGGAAAGCGCGCAGTTGGCGCGGCTGGTGGAGCTCAGCCTGGCCGCGCAGGACAAGGCCCATGAGCTGCACCGGATGGCTGCGGAAGCGGTGTCGTCGGAGCGCTACAGCCAGATGATGCTGGCGCTGACCGGCTGGGTGGAGCGGCGCGGCTGGCACGACAGGCAGACGGCCAAGGAGCGCGGGCGCTTGAAAAAAGGCGTGAGCAAATTCGCCCGCGCGCTGCTGGAACGCGACCAGCAGCGCCTGGCCAAGCGGGGGCGCAAGCTGCGCACGGCCACGCCGGAAGCGCGCCACCGGGTACGCATCGCGGCCAAGAAGACCCGTTATGCGGCCGAGTTTTTCGGCTCGCTGTACAAGCGCGCGCGCGTCAAGCGGTATGTGAAGGCGCTGACGGTTTTGCAGGATGAGCTGGGCTGGCTGAACGATGCGGCGGTGGCGCAACGTCTACTCGACGAGCTGGCGCACAGTCGTGGCCAGCTGCGCGAAAGTGTCGCTTTCGCGCGTGGCTATCTGAGCGCCCGCAGCAGGGAAGAGGACCGGCGTTTGACCAAAGCGTGGAGGCGCTTCGCGCCGTTGCGCACGCCGTGCTAGACCGGGTTACTGGGCGATCAGGGCGGCAGAGAGGTCGCGCCGTTCGTGCAGAATGCGCAGCACATCGAGCAATGCGCCGTCTACGCGGTAGAACAGCAGGAAGGGGAAACGGTCGAGTTGCCAGACCCGCAGGGACTGATCCGGCAAGAAGTGGGCGTAGCGGCGTGAGCCAACACTGGGCTGGAAACACAAGCCGTGCAGGGTGGCTTCCAGTTCGGTGACGAAGCGTTCTGCCAGCTCAACGGAGATCTCGGCGTAATAGTCGGTGATTTCCAGCACGTCGCTTTTGGCGACGGGCGCGAGCTTGAACTCCACGGCGCTATTGCTTGGCGCGGATGCGCGCGCGCAGTTCGCCGGTCAATTCCGCGATGCTTGTCGTTGGCGACGGGCCGCTGTTGATGCCTTCCATGACGAGTTCGTACAGCCGACGCTCTGCCTCGTTTTGCGGGCCGACGGCGTCGGCGTCCCTCGGCATCAGGAATTTGGGGGGCACGGGTGCAGTTACGGTAGTCATGGCTGAATTATATGTTAATTCGCTTTCTGGCTATCGCGATATCAGGCTTCCGCATGCATGTTGGCACGTTGTTTCCCCCTTGTTGCCGCAAACAATGCTTATTGCAACAGCCCGCAAGCCATCCTGGCGCCACCGCCACCCAGCATGGCCGGATGATCCGCATGGTTATCGCCGCCAACGTGGATCATGAGCGAGCGCTTGGCCAGATCCGCCAGCTTCAGCCGTGGGGCCAGCACCGGATTGGTCGCATTGCCAGCCGCATCGACGTACAGTGCCGGCAGGTCGCCCAGGTGACCGGCTCCCCAGGGCAGGCCATGTGCCTTGGCGCCGGCCGGATCGTAGTGGCCGCCGGCCGCCAGTGCCGGCGTCATCTTGCCGTCTTTCTCGGCCGCTGCGCAGCTCGGATTTTCATGGACGTGAAAGCCGTGCAATCCCGGCGGCAAACCGGTCAACGCAGGGGTGAACACCAGGCCATACGGGGTTTCGCTGACGGCCACGCTGCCGACGGGCGTTTGCGTACCTTTCTGATCGACCAAAAACATCTGTGCCGTCACGGCCGCATGCGCTGCGCCGCAGACGAGGGAGACAATGCCGCTTAACAGAATTTTCTTGAATTGGTTCATGCGTACTTCCCATCGTTAAAAATTGGTGAAGCAGACTCGAACAGCCGGGGGCAGGTCGACATCAGGCTGCATGAGCTGACATTTGGCGTAGAACTGGTCCCTCCGACAAGAATCGAACTTGTATCCCACGCTTAGGAGGCATGTGCACTATCCATTGTGCTACGGAGAGGACGCTGTGGTCCGGCGATCGGCGAGCTTCTAACGCTCCGGTGTCGTGGACCGGGTGCAATTATAGCCGACTGACGGTGCGAATTAACAAGGCACTGCCGTCTATCGGTACAATGCGCCTTTCGTTCATTTCTCCGGACCGCTTCCCGGTTCGCATCCGCATTCATTATGGCTGTCATTTCCCTCTCGTCGGCGCAGCTCGCGTTCGGCCACGTCGCGCTGCTCGATCACGCGGAATTTTCCCTCGAAACCGGCGAACGCGTCGGCCTGATCGGCCGTAACGGCACCGGCAAGTCCTCGCTGCTGAAAGTGATTTCGGGCCGTTTCAAGCTCGACGATGGCTTGCTGGTCATGCAGCAGGGCTTGAAAATCGCCTACGTCGAGCAGGAACCGACGTTCGATCCGGCCATGTCGGTGTTCGACGCCGTCGCCCTCGGCATGGGCGACCAGGCCGCCATGCTGGCCGAGTACGAGCAGCTGACCGGCCAGTTCGGCCAGGGCGACGACGACAAGCTGATGGAGCGCATGCACGATTTGCAGGTCAAGCTCGACGCCACCGATGGCTGGAACCTGACCAACAAGGTCGACACCACGCTGGACCGCCTGAGCCTGGCGCGCGATGCGCTGATGGGCACGCTGTCGGGCGGGATGCAAAAGCGCGTCGCGCTGGCCGTGGCGCTGGTGTCGGCGCCGGACGTGCTGCTGCTCGACGAGCCGACCAACCACCTCGACTTCAAGTCCATCATGTGGCTGGAAGGCTTGCTGCGCGACTTCAAGGGCTCGGTGCTGTTCATCACCCACGACCGCAGCTTCCTGGACAACGTGGCCACCCGCATCATCGAACTGGACCGCGGCAAGCTGTTGTCTTTCCCCGGCAATTTCTCGGCCTACCAGGCCCGCAAAAGCGAGCTGCTGGAGAACGAGGAAGTCGAAGCGGCCAAGTTCGACAAGTTCCTGGCGCAGGAGGAAGTGTGGATCCGCAAGGGCGTCAAGGCGCGCCGCACCCGCGACGAGGGCCGCGTACGCCGCCTGGAAGCGCTGCGCCTGCAGCGCGCCGCACGCCGCGACCAGCAGGGCCAGGTCAAGCTGGAAGTGGGCGCGGGCGAGCGCTCCGGCAAGATTGTGGCGGATCTGGAAAACGTCTCCAAGCGCTACGGCGACAAGGTCATCGTCGACAACTTCAGCGCCACCATTCTGCGTGGCGACAAGGTCGGCCTGATCGGCCCGAACGGCGCCGGCAAGACCACCTTGCTCAAGCTGATCCTGGGCGAGGAGACCGCCGACGCCGGCACGACCAAGCTGGGCACCAAGCTGCAGGTGGCGTATTTCGACCAGATGCGCACCCAGCTCAACGAGGAAGCCAACCTGATGGACACCATCGCGCCGGGCAGCGACTGGGTCGAAATCAACGGCGCGCGCAAGCACGTGATGAGCTATCTGAACGACTTCCTGTTCTCGCCGGAACGGGCGCGTTCGCCGGTCAAGTCGCTCTCCGGCGGCGAACGCAACCGCCTGCTGCTGGCGCGCCTGTTCGCCAAGCCGGCCAACTGCCTGGTGCTGGACGAGCCGACCAACGATCTGGATATCGACACCCTGGAACTGCTGGAAGAATTGCTGGAGGATTACACCGGCACCGTGTTCCTGGTCAGCCACGACCGCATGTTCCTCGACAATGTGGTCACCCAGGTGATCGTGGCCGAAGGGCAGGGCGTGTGGCGCGAATTCGTCGGCGGCTATTCGGACTGGGAGCGGGTCAAGTCGCTGGCGCCGGCGCCGGCCGCGAAAGCGCCGGCCAAAGTCGCTGCTGTGTCCGCTAGCGCACAGACGCCGGTTGCCAAGAAGGTAAAGTTGAGCTACAAGGAGCAGCGCGAGCTGGAGGAATTGCCGCAGCTGATCGCCAGTCTGGAAGACGAGCAGTCGGCCATCACCCAGCAGCTCAATGCACCCGACTTTTATAAGAACAATCCCGCCGATGCCCGCCGGATGAATGCCCGTTTCGAGGAAATCGATCAATTGCTGATCGACGCACTGGAAAAATGGGAAGCCATCGAAGCCAGGTCGAAGGGGTAAGCACCATGTGATCGAACACAGGCGGCAAGCCTGCAACGGAGCGTCATGACGGACCCACACCAGCAGCCCACCCCAGCGGCAGCCGCCGCCCCCATGTTCAACCGCGCCGCCTGGGCGCGGATCCTGCCTTTCCTCACCTACCTGTTCTTCATTTTCCTGGTCGACATGCTGACCAAGGCCGGCTTCAGCCCGGCCTCGCTGCGCTGGCTGTACGCGGTCAAGATCGGCGCGGTGCTGTTGATGCTGCTCATATTCCACCGGCAGTACACTGAACTGAAGCCGCTGCGCCTCAGTCCCATACATGCTGCAGTCGCGGTGGCGGTCGGGGTGGCGGTGTTTTACCTGTGGATCGGCTTGAACGCCAGCTGGATGGTCGTCGGCGCGCCGGCCGGCTTCGATCCGCGCACCGATGGCCAGGTCGACTGGCTGCTGGTGGCCGTGCGCATCGCCGGGGCGGCGCTGGTGGTGCCGGTCATGGAAGAACTGTTCTGGCGCTCGTTCCTGATGCGCTGGATCGATGATGTCAATTTTTTAAGTATCGACCCGCGTGCCGTCAGGCCGCTCAGCGTGGCGATCAGCGTCTTGTTGTTTGCCTTCGAGCACAATCAGTGGCTCGCAGGCATCGTCGCGGGCCTGGCTTACAGTCTGCTGTATATGCGTCAACGCACCTTGTGGCCGGCGGTGCTGGCCCATGCCGTCACCAACGGCGTGCTCGGCATCTGGATCGTGCGCTCTGGTATGTGGACATACTGGTAATATTTCCGTAATTCAGTGACCGACTCACCACAGACGAAGACAATGTCGAACAAAAATCATGCTTTTCCGGGCCCTCAGGGCCGCCCGGCGGCGACGTCCGCGCCGCGTTTTTCGACGCTGCCACGTGCACTGCCGCTGACCCTGCTGCTCGCCAGCCTGGGCAGTTCTCCGGCCATGGCCGGTCCTTACGACGCCCTGCACGTGTACGGCAGCGTCGGCTATTTCCATGACGATAACCTGTTCCGCTTGCCGGACGGAGTGCCGGGCTATGACAATCAGCGCAGCGATGCGGCCTTCCAGACCGTGCTCGGGCTATTTTTCGACAAGATGTACGGCCGCCAGAAGGTGTTCCTGCAGGCCAAGCGCTCGAAGGTCAAGTTCGATCATTTCAAGCAGCTCGACTACGACGGCAAGGATTATCTGGGCCGCCTGAACTGGCAACTGGGCAATCACCTGGAAGGCAGCGTGGGCGCCAGCTACTCCCAGACCCTGGCGCCGTACACCGATTTCCGCAGCCGCGAGCGCAACCTGCGCGTGCAAAAGAGCGAATTTTTCGACGGCGCCTGGCGCCTGCACCCCAGCTGGCGCGTGCGCGCCGGCGCCACGCGCGACCGCTACACCTACGAACTGCCGATCCAGCGCATCAACGACCGCACCGAAACGGCGGCCGAGGTCGGTTTCGATTACCTGCCGTCCAGCGGCAGCACGGCCGGACTGGTGGCGCGCAGGATCAAGGGCGAGTACAACAATCTGCGGGTATTCAACGGCATCGTGCTGGACGAAAGTTTCGTGCAAGAAGAACTCAAGGCCAAGATCGACTGGCGCGTCACGCCCATCAGCACCATCCAGGTGCTGGCCGGGCACGCGCGCCGCACCCACGACGGCCTGGGCCAGCGCGACGCTTCCGGTTTCAACGGCCGGATCACCGTCAGCAGCGCGCCGCGCGTCAAGCTGCGCGTCAACGCCGCGCTGTACCGCGAATTCACCCCGGTCGAGAGCAATATCGTGACCTACGCGCTGTCGCGCGGCGCCAGCGCCGGCGCCACCTGGGACGCCACGGCCAAAATCCGCGTCGAAGGGTCCGTCAGCAGCGAGCGGCGCGCCTACGAGACGAGCCTGACCGTCAATGGCGCCGACCTGTCCGACAAGCTGCGCCGCGCGTCCCTGAACGCGACCTGGTCGCCGCGTCCGGCCCTGCAGGTCGTCGCCGGCGTGGCGCGCGAGCGGCGCGACGGTTCCGTGTTCCTCGGCAGCGGCAGCTACAAGTCGAATACGGTATCGCTCAATGCCAGTGCGCAGTTCTAAAGGTGAACATGACTGTCAATGACATTCCCTTAATCTCCTTTTTTCAGCGCGTACTCGACCCCCTGATCATCATGGGGTCGCTGTACATGGCATCGGTGTTTTTCAACCAGCCGTTCACCGGCTATTCGCTGGTGTTGATGATCTTGGGCTTTTTTGTTTCGTCGGCGGTGTACCAGCACATCGACCCTTACCGGACCTGGCGCAGCGGGCGCATGCTGGCGTACGCGCGCGACACCGTGTTCGGCTGGGCGCTGACGGTGGCGGTGCTGCTGTTTCTGGGCTCGGCCAGCGGCCTGTCCTACTACTACGACGAACAGGTGGTGCTGAGCTGGTTCCTGGCGGTGCCGGTGCTGATGCTGATGAGCCATATCGCGGTGCGCCGCGCCTCCATCGGCGACGGCAAGAAGACCAGCGAAGTGCGCTCGGCCGTGATCATCGGCGCCAACGATGTGGGGCTCAAGTTCGCCGGCATCTGCGAACGCCAGAAGAATCTGTTCATGCATGTGCACGGCTACTTCGACGACCGCACCGACGACCGCCATCCGACCAGCCTGCGCGAGCCGGTGCTGGGCAAGATGAGCGAGATCGCCGGCTACGTGCGCGAACACAATATCAAGATGATTTTCATCAGCCAGCCGATTTCGGCCCAGCCGCGCATCCGCAAGCTGCTCGATGAATTGGAGGACACCACGGCCTCGGTGTATTTTTTGCCGGATATCTATATCTTCGACCTGATGCAGGCGCGCTTCGACAATGTCGGCGGCATGCCCGTCATCGCCATCCGCGACACGCCCTTCATGGGCTTGAACAGCATGGTCAAGCGCACCGAGGATATCCTGATCGGCAGCGTGATCCTGGTGCTGCTGCTGCCGCTGATGCTGATGATCGGGCTGGCCGTCAAACTGAGCTCGGCCGGGCCGATGATCTTTCGCCAGCGCCGCTATGGCCTGTACGGCGAGGAAATCATTGTCTATAAATTCCGCTCCATGACGGTGACGGAAAATGGCGACAAGGTGGTGCAGGCGCGCAAGGGTGACCAGCGCATCACCCGGGTCGGCGCGTTCCTGCGGCGCAGCTCGCTCGACGAGTTGCCACAATTCATCAACGTCTTGCAGGGGCGCATGAGCATCGTCGGGCCGCGCCCGCACGCGGTGGCCCACAACGAGCAGTACCGCAAGCTGATCAAGGGCTATATGCTGCGCCACAAGGTCAAGCCGGGCATAACCGGCTGGGCCCAGGTCAACGGTTTTCGCGGCGAAACGGAAACCCTGGACAAGATGGAAGCGCGCATCCAGTACGACCTCGATTACCTGCGCAGCTGGTCGCTGTGGCTGGATTTATACATCATCGTCAAGACCGTCAAGGTGGTCCTGACCCGCGAAAACGCCCATTAAGCGGGCGTGGTGCGAGAAATGGGGGCGTTTTTCCCCTCAGACAAACTGATGCATGGCGGGCTTGCCGCGTTAGAATGAAATGATCGTCCGCACGTCTGTGCGGCCATTTCGCTTCGGCGCGGCAAGGAGCCATGATGAAAAAAGCACTGATTACAGGTGTGACCGGCCAGGACGGCTCGTACCTGGCCGAATTTCTGCTCGAGAAGGGCTATGAAGTGCACGGCATCAAGCGCCGCGCTTCACAGTTCAATACCGACCGGATCGACCACATTTACCAGGACCCGCACGTCCCGCACCAGAATTTCTTTCTGCATTACGGCGACCTGTCCGATACCTCCAACCTGACCCGCATCCTGCAGGAAGTGCGCCCCGACGAGGTGTACAACCTGGGCGCCATGAGCCATGTGGCGGTCTCGTTCGAGTCGCCCGAGTACACGGCCGACGTCGACGGGGTGGGCACCTTGCGCCTGCTCGAAGCGATCCGGATCGCCGGGCTGGGCAAGAGCACCCGGTTCTACCAGGCCTCGACCTCGGAACTGTACGGCCTGGTGCAGGAAACCCCGCAGCGCGAAAGCACCCCGTTCTATCCGCGCAGCCCGTACGCGGTGGCCAAGCTGTACGCCTACTGGATCACCGTCAATTACCGCGAAGCGTATGGCATGTATGCCTGCAACGGCATCCTGTTCAACCATGAATCGCCGCGCCGCGGCGAAACCTTCGTTACCCGCAAGATCACCCGCGCCCTGGCGAACATCGCCCAGGGCTTGGAATCGCAACTGTTCCTCGGCAACATGGACGCCTTGCGCGACTGGGGCCACGCGCGCGACTACGTCGAAATGCAATGGCTGATGCTGCAGCAGGACAGGCCCGAGGATTACGTGATCGCCACCGGCGTGCAGCATTCGGTGCGGCATTTCGTCGAACTGGCTGCCGGCGAGCTGGGCATCACGATTGCCTGGCAGGGCAGCGGGGTGGAGGAACAGGGCGTGATCGCCGCCATCCACGGCGACAAGGCCGGCGGCGCCAGGGTGGGCCAGACCATCGTGGCGGTCGACCCCAAGTATTTCCGTCCCACGGAAGTGGAAACCCTGCTGGGCGACCCAAGCAAGGCGCGCACCAGGCTGGGCTGGACCCCGCGCATTCCCTTGGCTGAGCTGGTCAGTGAGATGGTGGCCCACGACCTCGACAAAGCGCGCCGCCACGCCTTGCTGAAATCCCACGGTTTTGATGTAGCAATTTCACTGGAGTAAACTTGAGAACTTCGCAGCCCCGTATTTTCGTCGCCGGCCACCGCGGCCTGGTCGGCTCGGCCATCGTGCGCGTGCTCAACGCCCAAGGCTTGACCAATATCGTCACCCGCACCCACGCCGAGCTGGAGCTGACCAGCCAGTCCCAGGTGCGCGAATTCTTCGAGACCGAACACATCGACCAGGTCTACCTGGCCGCGGCCAAGGTGGGCGGCATCCACGCCAACAACACCTATCCGGCCGAGTTCATCTACGACAATATGATGGTGCAGGCCAATGTCGTGCACGAAGCCTGGCGCTCGGGCGTGAAAAAGCTGCTGTTCCTGGGTTCTTCCTGCATCTATCCGCGCATGGCCGAGCAGCCCATCCGCGAGGAATACCTGATGGGCGGCAACCTGGAGCCGACCAATGAACCGTATGCCGTGGCCAAGATCGCCGGCATCAAGCTGTGCGAAAGCTATAACCGCCAGTACGGCACCGACTACCGCAGCGTGATGCCGACCAATCTGTACGGTCCGGGCGACAATTACCACCCCGAAAACAGCCACGTGATCCCGGCCCTGATCCGGCGCTTCCACGAAAGCAAGATCAAGGGCGCGCCCGAAGTGGTGATCTGGGGCAGCGGCAAGCCCATGCGCGAATTCCTGTTCGTCGACGACATGGCCGAAGCCAGCGTCTACGTGATGCAGCTGGACTTGCCGACCTACAGCGCCAACACCCAGCCGATGCACTCGCACATCAATGTCGGCACCGGCGAAGACACCACCATCGGCGACCTGGCCCGGCTGGTCGGCAGGGTGGTTGGCTATGAAGGCAAGATCCTGTTCGATACCAGCAAGCCCGACGGTACGCCGCGCAAGCTGCTCGACGTCGCCAAGCTGCACGCGCTCGGCTGGCGCGCCCGCGTGCCGCTGGAAGAGGGCCTGCACCGGGCCTACCAGGCGTTCTTGGGTACCAACAAGCTGTATTGACGTCAGGTAAAATTCAATAAGGAAAGGTTGCTTCGGCAACCCATGACGGCGCGTGCCGGATGGTGAACCATTCGTACGCGCCGTTTTTTCGATGTGTGTAATAATTTCGACAAGCTGTTAGCTTAAAAGCAAGTTTGTGACGAACAAGACTTACACATCATCGAGGACAAATTGAACAACATTAAGCGGACCGGACTGTCGAGCCTTCCCTCCCATAAGCGTTTGCTGTGCGCCGCCCTGATGGTCGTGGCGGCCGGGCTTGCTGGATGCGGCAACAAGAACAAGGAAGCCAAGCCTGGCCAGGCCCTGGCCAGCGTCAACGGCGAAGAAATCACGGCGCTCCAGCTCAACGAAGAGCTGCAGCGCGCCAACGTCCCGGCCGCCCAGCAGGAGCAGGCCGGCAAGCAGCTGCTCGAAGCGCTGATTGACCGCCAACTGCTGGAAAACGAAGCGGCCAAGGATAAGACCGACCGCGACCCCAAGGTCATTTCGGCGATCGAACGCGCCAAAGCGCTGATCATCGCGCAAGCCTATATGCAAAAAAAGATCGGCAACGGCGTGCGTCCCACCCAGGCCGAGATCAGCGATTACTACAACGCCCATCCGGAATTTTTTGCCAACCGCAAGCAGTTCGACATGAAGCAGCTGGTGGTCGACACCAAAGACTTGTCGGATGATCTCAAGAAAGTGGCCGACAGCACCAAATCGCTCGACGAGGTGGCCGCCTGGATGGACGAGCACAAAATCAAGTATCTGCGCACCCAGGCCGCGCGCACCACGTCCGACCTGGCGCCGGAACTGTCCGCCAGGCTCAGGAGCATGCCCAAGAACCAGTTGTTCGTGGTGAAGGAAGGGCCGCGCAGCATGCTGGTGTCCATCGTCGACGTCAAGGACAACCCGGCGTCGCTGGAAGTGGCCGCGCCCCAGATCGAAAAATTCCTGTTCAACAAAAAGAACAAGGAAGCCGCCGATGCCGAGCTGGCCCGTCTGCGCGCCAGCGCCAAGATCGAATACCTGAACAAGGCCGCCGCCACGGCGGCGGTGGCGCCGGCGCCTGCCGCCCCCGCGGCTGCGCCTGCGCCCACGGTCGAGGCTGCCGCCGGGCCGGCCGCCACCGATGCCGCTGCCGCCGCGCGCGGCGTCGCCGGTCTCAAATAAAACACGGCCGGCGCACGCGCGCCGGCCGTGCCGCTTCGCGTTTGTTGAACAACCCGTCTTACTCAAAGGTGCATATATGAAACGACTAGTGCGGGCCGTGATGGCCATGATGCTCACTCTCCTGATGGGTTCGGCCATGGCGGCCGACCTGCTCGGCCCCGGCGACCTGCTCAAGATCTCGGTCTACGGCAGTCCCGACCTGAGCCTGGAAACCCGCGTCAGCGATACCGGCAGCATCAGCTATCCGCTGGTGGGGCAGGTGGCCGTGAGCGGCCTGTCGGTGAACCAGGCGGAAAAGAAGATCGCCGGCCAGCTCGAAGCCGGCGGCTATGTCAAGAAGCCCCAGGTCAATATCGTCGTCACCGCGGTGCAGAGCCAGCTGGTATCGGTGATGGGCCAGGTTAACCGCCCGGGCCGCTTCCCCCTGGAAGGCAAGCGCAGCGTGATGGACTTGCTGGCCACCGCCGGCGGTATTTCGCCCGACGGCGGCGACACCGTCAGCCTGATCCGCAAGCGCGACGGCCGTATCACGCGCGAGGAAATCGACGTGATCGACATGGTGCGCGCAGGCGAGCTGAGCAAGGATTACCAGCTGGCCGGCGGCGACATGATCTATGTCGAGCGCGCGCCCAAGTTCTACATCTACGGCGAAGTGCAGCGTCCCGGCAGTTTCCGCCTGGAGCGCGGCATGAACGTCACCCAGGCCCTGTCGGCCGGCGGCGGCCTGTCCCCGCGCGGCACCGAGCGCGGCCTGCTGATCAAGCGCCGCGATGCGCAGGGCAAGCTCCAGCTGATCAGCGCCAAGGGCGACGATCCGGTGCAGGTCGACGATGTCGTGTTTGTCAAGGAAAGCTGGTTCTAAATACGCGTCATTCGGCGCTGGCAATCGCTTGATTTAATGTGTGCCTAATAGTGTTGGCGTTTAATCCAGTTTGATTTTTATCCAATTGATTTGAGCGCCGCCGCGTGGCCCACGCGCGTTTGCCGCCGCCGGCAGTTCAGCGTTCCCCGAACGCATCACAAGAGAGTTTGACCATGAATCTTTCCCAATTCCTGCTGATTTTGCTGGCCCGTAAGCGCATCATCCTGGCGACCCTGCTGGTGACGGTGGCGCTGACCATGGTGGTCAGCATGATGATGCCCAAGACCTACAAGGCCACCGCCTCGGTGCTGCTCAACTACAAAGGCCAGGACCCGCTGACCGGCGTGGTGATGCCGAGCCAGCTGCTGCCCGGCTACATGGCCACCCAGATCGACATCATCAGCAGCAAGAATGTCGCCGCCCGCGTGGTCGATTCGCTCAAGCTGGCCCAGAACCCGGCCGTGGTGCAGCAATTCCAGGACGCCGCCGGCGGCCGCGGCACCGTGCGCGACTGGCTGGCCGACCTGCTGCTGAAGAAACTCGACGTCGTCCCATCGCGCGAAAGCAGCGTGGTGGAAATCAATTTCAAGGGCGGCGATCCGCAATTCGTCGCCGCCGTCGCCAACGCCTTCGCCGAGGAATACCAGAAGCTGTCGGTCGAACTCAAGGCCGAACCGATGAAAAAAGCCTCGGTTTATTTCAATGAACAGACCAAGCTGCTGCGCGACAGCCTCGAAGCGGCCCAGAGCCGCCTGTCCAAGTATCAGCAGGAACGCGGCATCGTCAGCGTGGACGGCCGCCTGGATGTGGAATCGAACCGCCTGAACGACCTGTCGGCCCAGCTGGTGGCGGTGCAGGCCCAGGCCATCGAAGCCAATTCGCGCCGCAGCATGGCCAGCCGCGGGGCCGAGTCGCCCGACGTGGCCTCCAGCCCGCTGGTGCAAAACCTCAAGGTCACCCTGGCCGCGGCCGAAAGCAAGCTGGCCGAAGTGGGCGGGCGCCTGGGGCGCAACCATCCGCAATATCTGAGCGCCAAGGCCGAAGCCGACAAGATCCGCGCCAGCCTGGACGCTTCCGTGCGCGCCACTTCCAGCAGCGTGGGCAATAATGCCGCCATCCTGCAGCAGCGCGAAGCCGAAGTGCGCGCCGCGCTGGCCGCCCAGAAGAACAAGGTGCTGGAAATGAACCGCAGCCGCGACGAACTGGGCGTGCTGATGAAAGACGTCGAAAGCGCCCAGCGCGCCTACGATGCCGCCGCCCAGCGCTTTTCGCAGACCAAGATCGAAGGCTCGGCCGAACAGTCCGAAATTTCCATCCTCAATCCGGCCACCGCCCCGATGGGCGCAGCCGGTCCGCGCGTGATGCTCAACACCATGCTGTCGATCTTCCTCGGCACGGTGCTGGGCCTGGGCTTTGCGCTGCTGCTGGAAATGATCGACCGCCGCGTGCGCTCCGAGAACGACCTGGTCGAAGTGCTGCAGATGCCGGTGTTCGGCGTGATCGACTGGAACCGCCCCAAGCGCGCCCGTTACACCGCCCTCGCGTCCCTGCTGCCGCGCCGCCTGCGCCTGAGCTGAGCCCCACGCGACCCTGACCCTAACCGAGAACAACATGATCCCGCAGACTGAGCTCTCCATCGCATCCGACAAATTGCAGCGCGCCGATTCGAGTATCGGCGGCCTGCTGCTGGAGTCGGGCAAACTGTCGCCCGAGAACGCCGAGCGCGTGCTGCGCCTGCAGAAAGAGCTGGGCATCCGCTTCGGCGAAGCGGCCCAGCGCATGGGCCTGATCGACGAGGCCGATATCCAGCAAGTGCTGGCGCGCCAATTCGACTATCCCTACCTGCGCCCGGGCGAGGGCAATTGCTCGCCGCACCTGGTGGCCGCCTACGACCCCTTCAGCCCGCAGGTGGAAACCTTGCGCGCCGTGCGCAGCCAGCTGATGCTGCGCTGGTTCACGCGCGGGCACAAATCGCTGGCCATCGTCGGCATCGAGCCGGGCGACGGCGCCAGCCTGTTCGCGGCCAACCTGGCGGTGGTGTTTTCCCAGCTGGGCGAAAGCACCTTGCTGGTCGACGCCAACCTGCGCGCGCCGTCGCAGCACGCGATCTTCAGCGTCAAGGCGCGCCAGGGCCTGTCGGACGTGCTGGCAGGGCGGGCCGACCTGGACGTGATCCACCACGTCGATTCCTTCGTCGACCTGTCGCTGCTGATCGCCGGCACCTTGCCGCCCAATCCGCAGGAATTGCTCAGCCGCAGCAGCTTCGGCAGCCTCAACACCCAGCTCGAATCGCGCTACGACGTCACCCTGTACGACGTGGCCGCCAGCACCAAGGGGCTCGATGCGCTGGTGCTGGCCGCGCGCACCGGCGGCGTGCTGATCGTCGCGCGCAAGAACAAGACCCACCTGGGCGACATCAACGCCATGGCCGACCAGGTCGCGCAAAACGGCGCCCACGTGGTCGGCTCCGTGCTGGTGGATTTCAAATGAATACCTCCGTCAAGTCGTCCCCCATGGCCGGCTTGCCCAAGCCTGGCGCGGTGCCCAGCTGGGCGCCGCTGGCGCTCGGCATGCTGCTCATGTACCTGCCCAGCTTTTACGACATCTTCACCGGCACGTGGTCGACCGAGGAAAACGCCCACGGCCCCATCATCCTGGGCATTTCGCTGTGGCTGCTGTACCGCAACTGGCCGCAGATGCTGGCCGCCAGCGAAGGCCGGCGCGGCAGCGCGCTCGGCTGGCCGCTGCTGGTGTTCAGCGTGGCCCTGTATTTCCTCGGCCGCTCGCAATCGATCGCCATCTTCGAGATCGGCTCCTTCCTGACCACCCTGGCCAGCCTGCTGCTGATCACGCGCGGCAGCGCCGCCCTCAAGGCCCAGTGGTTCCCGCTGTTCTTCATGCTGTTCATGCTGCCGCTGCCGCCCTCGCTGGTCGACATGCTGACCATGCCGATGAAAACGGCGGTGTCCTACGTGGTCGAAAAAGTGCTGTGGGCGGTCGGCTACCCGATCTCGCGCACCGGCGTGATCCTGCAGATCGGCCAGTACCAGCTGCTGGTGGCCGACGCCTGCGCCGGCCTGCACACCCTGTTCACTCTGGAAGCGCTGGGCCTGCTGTACCTGAACGTGGTGCGCCACAATTCCTGGTTCCGCAACGTCGCCCTGGCCATTCTGATCGTGCCGATTTCCTTCACCTCCAACGTGATCCGCGTGATGGTGCTGACCCTGATCACCTACCACTTTGGCGACGCGGCCGGGCAGGGCTTCCTGCACGGTTTCGCCGGCATGGTGCTGTTCGTCAGCGCGCTGATGCTCATCATCGGCACCGATTCGCTGCTGCGCTTCGGCGTGCGCGAAAGCGCGCTGCCGCTGTTCGCGCGCGACACCGACGCCCCCTCCAGCCTGGGGCCGCGCACCTTCGGACCCATGCGCCGCACCGTGGCCGCCGCCGTGCTGATGGGCGCGGCCGTGCTGGCCACCATCGCGCTGCAGCCGCAAAAGCTGCTGGCCGACACCGGCCCCCGCATCGAGCTCGACAAGAGCGTGCCGACCGCGTTCGGCGACTGGAAGCTCGACCCCGACCTCGGCGCCATGGTGCCGTCCGAAACCGCCCAGGAACGCACCCGCCTGATCTACAGCCAGACCCTGTCGCGCACCTACATCAATAGCCAGGGCGAACGCATCATGCTGTCCATCGCCTACGGCTCGGTGCAGACCCAGCAGCTGCGCGCGCACCGCCAGGAAGTGTGCTACCGCGCCCAGGGTTTCGAGATCGACGAGCTGTACAGCCAGGACTTGCGCATCGACGGCGTGGACGTGCCGGCCACCCGCATGGTGGCCCACAACGGCCCGCGCATCGAGCCGGTCACCTACTGGTTCACCATGGGCAGCAGCCTGGTGCGCAGCTATTACGACCGCCAGATGGTGCAGCTCAAGTACGCGCTGTCCGATTACATCCCGGACGGCTACCTGTACCGCGTCTCCAGCATCAATCCCGACAGCGCCGCCGCCTTCCGCCTGCAGGCCGATTTCTCGAACGCCCTGATGCGCTCGCTCGACCCGGTGGTGCGCGCCAAGCTGCTGGGCGGCCCGGGCTGAGTCGATGGTTCACAAGCAATTGTTATAGGTTTCCAAGGTGCTTTCTCAACCCCAATCACGCGCTCCGCGCTACAAAGCCGACAAGGCCGGCGCCATCGCCGGCGTGCTGGCGCTGATCTTGCTGGCCGCCTTTTTCGGCGCCGCCGTGCCCGTGCTCGGCTATCTGGTGCCGGCCGCCGTGGTCATGCTGGTCTTCATGGTCTGGGTGCTGCTCGATTTCCGCGCCGGCGTGGCCTACGCCATCGTGCTCATGCCCTTGTCCGCGCTGACGTTCTTTCCGCACGAAATGCTGGGCATTCGCGGCCTCAATCCGCTCAACGTGATTCTGTTTCTCACCATGGTGTCCTACGTCGTGCACGCGGGCCTGCGCCGCTGGCACGATCCGATCGCGCCGCTGCGCCTGCTGGGCTGGTATGTGCTGCCCATCGTCGTCGCTTGCCTGATCGGCATGTCCAGCGTGCCGCTGATCCCGCCACGCTTCATGCAGGAAAACCTCATCCAGTTCAACAACAGCGTCGGCTACCTGCGCGATATGCTGATCAAGCCGCAGTTCCTGGTGCTGCTGTCGCTGATGGTCGCGCTGGCGGTGCGCCACAGCAAAAAGCCCGAGCGTTTCATTTACCTGATGCTGGCGTCCGGCTATGTGTTTTGCGCGCTGGTGGCCGGGCTGCTGCTCAAAAGCGGCATGTCGCTGCGCGAACTGGCTTCGCCCCTGTCGCGCACCTTCCTCGGCGCGCTCGGCATGCACGCCAACGAAATGAGCCTGCTGCTCAATATGCTGTACGCGCTGACCCTGTTCTCGATCCGCGAGCAGTCCGCCGGCAAGGTGCGCAATTTCCTGTTCGTGTCCTGCGTGGTGTTCGGCCTGTGCGTGCTGATGACCTTCTCGCGCGGCGGCTTCCTCGGCTTCGCCCTGGTTAACCTGATCTATTTCTGGAAGCGCCTGAGTATCAAGACCGTCATCGCCGCGCTGCTGGTGAGCGCCGCCATCGGCCCCTTCGTGATGGACGCGGTGATGGAGCGCGCCATGACGGGGGTGGACGCGGGCGACCGCGGCGCCGTCACCGCCGGCCGCCTGGACGGCATCTGGCTGCCGCTGTTGCCGTACGTGCTGGAGGAACCGGTGATGCCGCACGGCGTGTTCTCCATCCTGTGGAGCACGCCCCTGCGCATGAACAAGATGCTGCCGGTGGCCCAGACCCACAGCGCCTGGCTGGGCGGGCTGATGGACCTGGGCCTGGTCGGCTTCGGCTTCGTGCTGGCCTTCCTGCTGTTCGTGCGGCGCGAATTTTTGCGCCTGTCGCGCGAACACGCTTCGCCCGCGCTGCAAGGCATGTTCGCCGGCGGCGCCGTGCTCATTCCCCTGTGGTTCCTGCAGGGCGTGACGGACGACCACTTCACGCCCAGCCCGTCGCAAGCCTATTTCTGGATCTCGCTGGGCATCCTGATGGGTTGCGGCGGACTGTACCGCAGCAAGGAGCGCAAACAGGCCGAAGCGCAAGCCAAGGCCGACGCCCGCAGCGTCAGGCGCGCGCCGCGCTTTCCGCTGCCGCCGATAGTCACGCCGCCCGCGCCCGGCCAGCCGGCGCCGGCGCGCAAGCCGGTGGCGGTATGGCCGCCCAAAGCCGCGCCGGGAGAAGCGCCTGCCGCTCCCTGAAAGACCGATCACGGTTTGCCCATTAAAGGAACCGTACCGATACTACCTATGATATCAAACATACAACAAGCTGAACCGCTCACGCAGGCCCGCGCGCCCGCCACCGGCAAGCGCATTTGCCTGCTCAATTATTACGCCTGGGGGGTGATTGCCGACCTCGACGGCAAGAAAGTCCATATCGGCGGCGAAGAAGTCCAGCACGCCTTGCTCTCGCGCTATCTGGCCAAGCGCGGTTTCGACGTCACCTCCCTGGTAGGCGACTTCGGCCAGCAGCCGCTCGAACAGGTCGGCGGGGTCAAGGTGCGCAAGACCTTCAAGCTGGCCGACGGCGTGCCGGGCCTGCGTTTTTTCACGCCGCGCCTGTCGAGCACCTGGGCCGCGCTCAAGGCCGCCGATGCCGATGTGTATTACATCAGCTGCGCCGGCGCCATGGTCGGCGTGCTCGCCGCCTTTTGCCAGCTGTACCGGCGCCGCTTCGTGTTCCGTATCGCGTCCGACGCCGACTGCGACCCGTCCAGGCTGCTGGTCAGCAATGCGCGCGACCGCTGGCTGTACCACTACGGCCTGCGCCGCGCCCACAGCATCCTGGCCCAGACCCAGAAACAGGCCGATCTGTTGATGCGGCATTACGGCTTGCGCGCCCAGGTCGCCGGCATGTTTTCCGACCTGCCCGACGAGGTGGCCTGTTTCGGCGAGCGCAATATCGATCTGCTGTGGCTGGCCAATTTGCGCTCGATGAAGCGCCCCGAATGGTTCCTCGACATGGTGCGCCTGCTGCCGCAGCTGCGCTGCGAAATGGCCGGCGGGGCCCATCCCGACGAGCTGGACCTGTATGCAAGGGCGGAGCAGGGCGCGCAGGCGCTGCCCAATCTGGTGTTTCACGGCCAGGTCAAGTTCGGCACGACCCGTTCGCTGTTTTCGCGCGCGCGCATCTTCGTCAACACCTCGTCCTTCGAAGGCTTTCCCAACACTTATCTGCAAGCCTGGGCCAATGGGGTGCCGGTGGTCGCCACCTTCGATCCCGACGGCCTGATCGCCGCGCGCGGCCTGGGGGTGGCGGTACAGAGCGCCGAACAGGCGGCCGAGGCCGCCAGCGCCCTGCTGGCCTCGCCCGAAGCATGGGCCGCCTGCAGCGCGCGCTGCCGCGCCTACGCGCGCGAGCGCCTCGCGCCCGACACCGTGTCCCTGCCTTACCTGTCGGCCATGGTGCCGGCATGAAGCGCCCGCAACGCGAATACCTGATGTGGCTATGGCAATCCGATCTGTACCGCCACATGGGCGGGCAGAGCGGCTTGAAGACCGCGCTGCGCGCCTATCGCCTGGTGCCCGGCTTCCGCTTCATGGTGTGGCTGCGCCTGGCCGCCGCCACCGCCGGCATGCGCGGCGCGTGGAAGCTGGTGCACATTATTGCCCGCATCATGCACAAGCATTACCGCATCAAGTTCGGCATCTCGATTCCCTACAACACCGACATCGGCGCCGGCTTTTATATCGGCCACTACGGCGGTATCGTGGTCAATGAGCGCGCGCGCATCGGCCGCAACTGTAATATTTCGCACGGCGTCACCATCGGCCAAACCAACCGCGGCGAGCGCGCCGGCGTGCCGGTGATCGGCAACGATGTGTATCTCGGGCCGGGCTCGGTCGTCATCGGCGCCGTCAAGATCGGCGACGGCTGCGCGGTCGGCGCCAATGCGGTCGTCACGCGCGACCTGGTCGACAACGCCATTGCCGTCGGCATTCCCGCCAAGGTCATTTCCACCAATGGCAGCGCCGGCTATGTCGAGTTCTGCGATTACCCGGGAGCGGGCTGATGGCAAGCCTCAAGCGCGGCGCGGTCACGCTCACGGCCGCCAACATGCTCGATTTCGGCCTGCAATTCCTGTTGCCGATCGCGCTGGTGCGCCTGTTGCCCACCGCCGCCTTCGCCGACTACCGCCTGGCCTGGCTGGCGATCGCGACCGCCATGGCGATCGCGCCGCTGGCGCTGCCGCGCAGCCTGTTCTATTTTCTGCCGCGCCATGAGCCGCGCCAGCGCGCCGCCTTCGTGCACCAGAGCGTGCTCCTGCTGCTGTTCACCGGCATGCTCGCGGGCCTGCTGCTGGGCCCATGGAATCCGCTGCTGCCCCCGAGCTTGCGGGCGATCGGCGACGCGCGCTGGTTCATGCCCGCCTTTCTGACCCTGTGGGTGGCGGGCAACCTGCTGGAATATCTGCCGAACGCCGGCGGCGACGTCCCGGCCCAGGCCAGGACCATCGTGCTGCTGGCCGTGCTGCGCGTGCTGCTGGTGGGCAGCGCCGCCGTGGCCGGCCGCGCCGACGTCGTGTTCGGCGCGCTGCTGGTCTACGCCGCCATCAAATTTGGCCTGTTGCTCCTGCACATACGGCGCCACTACGGCATGCGCTTTTTCCCCGTCGACCAAAGCGCCTTGCGCACCCAGATGGTGTACGTCCTGCCTTTCGGCCTGGCCGCCGCCCTGTTCCTGCTGCGCGGACAAGCCGACCAGTGGGTCGCCGCCGCCATGTTCCCGGCCGCCACCTTCGCCGCCTATTCCATTGGCGCCGTGCTCAATCCGGTCGTCTCGCTGGTCAGGAACAGCGTCAGCAACGCCATTTCGCCGCGCCTGTCCAAGCTCGAATCGTCCCGGGACCAGGACGGCATGCTGCGCCTGAACCAGCAAGCCAACCTGGCCAGCGCCTTCGTGCTGGTGCCCACCTTGACCCTGTGCGCGGTGCTGGCGGTCCACATCGTCACCGTGGTGTACACCGCCAAATACCTGGTCGCCGCCGACGTGATGCGCATCAACGCCATCGCCTTGCTGGGCGTGACGGTGGAAGTGAGCACGCTGACCGTGGTGCTCAACCAGGGCCGCTTCCTGCTGATGGCCGACGCCTGCATGCTGCTGCTCAGCCTGGCGGTCGGCATTGCCGGCGCCACCCTGTTCGGCGTACCCGGCGCCGCGCTCGGCAACCTGGTGACCCTTGCCGGCGGCAACGCCTTCAGCTTCTGGCGCGTCGCGCGCGTGACCGGCGTGCCGATCCGCCGCCTGCAGCAGTGGGGCACCATCGCCCGCATCCTGGCCGCGGCCCTGGGCGCGGGCGCGCTGACCGCCTTGCTCGACCGCGCCAACCTGATTGCCGCTGCGCTGCCCGAAGCCCTGATGCTGGGCGCCGTGTTCGTTCCGCTTTACCTGACCGGCCTGCAGCTGGCCGGTCTGATGCCGCAGGTGCGCGCGCTTTTTTTTCCGCGCATGCCGGTGCCATCCCCTTTATAAATAGAATCAAACAGGAATTCACTATGCAAAAGCTGCTCTTTGTCTTTGGCACCCGCCCGGAAGCGATCAAGCTCGCTCCGGTCGTCCTGGCGGCCCGCGCCCATGGCGGCTTCGAGGTGGTCGTCTGCGTCACCGCCCAGCACCGCGACATGCTCGACCAGGTGCTGGCCTTCTTCGCCATCGTGCCCGAGTACGACCTGAACCTGATGAAACCGGGCCAGACCCTGACCGGCGTCACCACCGGCGTGCTCGAGGGCCTGGTGCCCGTACTGGACGAGGTCAAGCCCGACTGGATGATCGTGCAGGGCGACACCAGCACCGCCTTCGTGGCGGCCCTGGCTGCCTTCTACGCCAAGGTCAAGGTCGCCCACGTGGAAGCCGGTCTGCGCACCGGCAACATTTACGAGCCCTTCCCGGAAGAGATGAACCGCAAGCTGGTCGGCGCCATCGCCGAGATGCATTTCCCGCCCACCGCGCCCGCGCGCGAGAATCTTTTGCGCGAAGGCATTTCGCCGGAGCGCATCCTCGTCACCGGCAATACCGGCATCGACGCCCTGTATCTGGTGCGCGAGCGCCTGGCGCTTGACCCGGCCTGCCGCGCCCAGGTGGCCGCCGCGCTGGGCCCGCAGGAATTGCAGCGTTTCTTCCCGGCCAAGCGCCGCTTCGTGCTGGTGACCGCGCACCGCCGTGAAAGTTTCGGCGCCGGCTTCAAAGCCATCTGCACCGGCATTGCCGACTTGTGCAAGCGCTATCCGGACGTCGATTTCGTGTTCCCGGTCCATCCCAACCCGTCCGTGCGCGAAGCGGTCAACACCTACCTGATTCCGGCCCAGGCCGCCAACCTGGCCCTGTGCAAGCCGCTCGACTATCTGCCTTTCGTGGCCCTGATGCTGGGCGCCGAGGTGGTCCTGACCGATTCCGGCGGCGTGCAGGAAGAAGCGCCCAGCCTGGGCAAACCGGTGGTGGTCATGCGCGACGTCACCGAGCGCATGGAAGGCACCGCTTCCGGCATGGTGCACCTGGCCGGACCGCACCGCGAGCGCATCGTCGCGGCGGTCGCCAGCCTGCTCGACGCCGGCGCCCACAGCGGGAAGGGCGGCAATTTCTATGGCGACGGCCACGCGGCCGAACGCATCCTGGACACCCTGGCCAGCCTGGGCAAGGAGGCCGCTTGAGTTCGCTCGATGTGCTGGCGGTCTGCTACTACGCGCCGCCGCAGCTCACTCCGCAGGCGATCCAGATCGGCCGCCAGTTGTATCACCTCGACGCCAAGGTCACCCTGCTGCACGGGCGCGATGCGCAGTGTGCCGCCGGCTACGACCAGTATCCGGATTTCTTCCGCCGCATCGTGCCGCTGGAGGTGGCCCACCCCGGCCCGCTGCTCAAAGGCATCGCCCACCGCGCCGCCCAGCGCCTCTTGCCCCTGTACGGCACCTGTCCCGACGCCTTCGGCCCGTGGCGCCGCGCCGCCTACCCGGTGGCGCTGCAGGCGATCGCGCACAAGCGCCCCGACGTCCTGGTCAGCTTCGGCATGCCCATGTCCGGCCACCTCATGGCGCTGGACATCAAACGCCAGAGCGGCTTGCCGTGGCTGGCCCATTTCAGCGACCCCTGGGCCGATAATCCTTTCCACGAAACCAATTGGCTGGAACACAAGGTCAATGCCGCCATGGAAGCCAAGGTGATCGCCGCCGCCGACCAGGTGCTGTTCACCTCGACCCGCACCCTGGCGCTGGTGATGGACAAATATCCGCGCAGCTGGCGCGACAAGGCCGCCGTGCTGCCGCACGCCTGGGACATGCAACACTTTGATGGACCGGACCCGCAGCCCGAACCCCGTGCGCCCGGCGTGCGCCACGTGATCCGCCACATCGGCGCCTGCTACGGCGCGCGCTCCCCCGAGCCGCTGTTCGCCGCGCTGCGGCGCATCCATGAGCGCCAGCCCGAGCGCCTCAAGGGCGTGGTGTTCGAATTCGTCGGCCATATGACGCCGGCATTCCTGGAGTCCGGCAGCTACCGGGCGCTGCCGCCGGGACTGGTCACCGTGCGCGGCCAGGTCAATTACCGCACCTCGCTGACCCTGGCGCGCGACGCGTCGGCCCTGCTGGTGATCGACGCGCCCAGCAGCACCCCCAGCGTGTTCCTGCCGAGCAAACTGGTTGAATACATCGGCGCGCGCCGCCCGGTCTGGGGCATCACGCCGCCGGGCACCTCCGCCGACCTGATCGCCGAGTGGGGCGGCAGCGCCCGGCATTGCGCCGCGCCGGGCGATCTGGAGGCCATCGCGCGCATGCTGGTGCACGGCCTCGACCAGCTCGACGGTGACCAGCTGCGCGCGCAGCAGGGTCCGCTCGACGTATTGCAGCGCTACGCGCCGGCCCAGGTGGCCGGCAAGCTCAAAGCGCATATTCAATCGGCCATCGAGCGCAGCCGGTCTGCGCGCGTCGGCCAGGTTCCCGGGATCGTCTGACATGAAATTGCTTTTTATTACCGACCAGCTCAAGTTCGGCGGCGCCGAACGCCATCTGGTGGCGCTGGCCACCGGGCTGGCGCAGCGCGGCCACGAGGTCGTCGTGGCCTATCTGAAAGACCAGGTCGAACTGGCCGATGCCCTGCGCGCCGGCGGCGTCCAGCGCCTGGAATGCTGCCACTCGCGTGGCGGGCTCGACCTGGCCGCCGTGCGCCGCCTGGCCGCGCTGGTCCGCCAGCTCGAGCCGGACGCCATGGTGGCCATCGCCCACTATTCGCTGATGTTTGCCACCTTCGCCCGGATGCTGGCGGGCTGGCGCGTACCGCTGACCTTCATCAGCCACAGCATGGATTGCGTGATCCGCAGCCGCGCCGACCGCCTGCGCTTCTTGGTTTACCGGCGCTTTTACCGCAGGGCCGATTGCGTGGTATTCGTCAGCCAGATGCAGCTGGGCTTTTTCGGCGCCATGGGCATCGTGCCGCGGCGCAGCGAGGTGGTGCACAACGGCATCGACCTGGCCCACTTCGATGCCGCCAGCGTGGCCGCCGCCGCCGCTGTCCTGCGCGCGCGCCACGCCATCGCGCCGGGCGAACTGGCGATCGGCCTGTGCGCCATTTTTCGTGAGGAAAAGCGCCACATCGACCTGCTGAGCGCCCTGGCCAGCCTGCGCCAGCGCGGCGTGCCGGCCCGCGCCGTGCTGGTCGGCGACGGGCCCATGCGCCCTGAGATCGAGACCGCCATCGACACCCTCGGCCTGCGCGGCGCGGTCGTGCTGGCCGGCTTCCAGCAGGACGTGCGTCCCTACATCGCCATGTGCGACGTGATGACCCTGACCTCCCACGCTGAAACTTTTCCGATGGCAACGCTCGAATACATGGCGCTGGGCAAACCGCTGGTTGCCAGCGATGTCGGCGGCCTGCACGAACAGGTCAGCGACGGCGTCAACGGCTTGCTGTATCGCCCGGGGGACACCGCGCGCCTGGCCGATGCGCTCGCCAGCATGGCCGACCCGGGCCTGCGCGCGCGCCTGGGCGAGGGGGCGCTCGCCACCGTGCGGGCGCGCTTCGACGTGCACAATATGGTCACCCGTTACGAAGCCATCCTCGCCGCGCTGGCGGGGCAGGGTATGCGCGCCGCGCGCGCACTGGGGCGGACCCGGCATGCCGACTGAGGGCGGCGGCGCGCGCCCGGCAAGGCAGGTGATCATGATCGGCCCGTCGCCGCGCGCGCGCGGCGGCATGGCCACGGTCGTCCAGACCCTGCTCGAACACGGTTATGAAGACGATGGCCGCTGCCGCTTCATCGCCAGCCACGTCGATGGCAGCCCCTTGGCCAAGGCCGCCCGCGCGGCCGGCGCGCTGGCCGAATTTGCCAGTTTGCTACTGCGCGGCAAGGTTGCCTTGCTCCACGTCCACGTCGCCTCGGGCGTGAGCTTCTGGCGCAAGGCGGCCTTCATGGCGCTGGCGTACGCGCGTGGCTGCCCGGTGATCTTTCACTTGCACGCCGGCCAGTTTCGCCAATTCATCGACGGCCTCAGTCCCGCCCGGCGGCGCCACGCGCTCGCCCTGATCGGCAAAGCGCGCGCCGGCTTCGCGCTGACCCAGGCCTCGGCCGACTGGATGCGCGACACCTGCCATCTCAAGCAGGTGGAGATTTTCCCCAACCCGATCGCCATCACGCCGGTCGACCCGGCCACCATACGCGCCGGCCGTGGCCATGAGATCGTGTTTCTGGGCCGGCTGGAAGAGAAGAAGGGGGTGTTCGATCTGGTACGCGCCTTCGCCGTCGTGCACGCGGAGTTGCCGCAAACCCAACTAGTGCTGGGTGGCGACGGCGACGCCGCGGGCGTGATGGCGCTCGCCAAAAAGTTGCAAATAGAAAATTTTGTAAAATGTTTAGGGTGGGTCGGGCCGGACGAGAAACCTGCCTTGCTGAAACGCGCGGCTGTTTTCGTTCTGCCATCACACTTTGAACAAATGCCAATGACAATTTTGGAAGCCTTGTCATTTGGTACACCAGTTGTGGGCACAAACGTTGGCGCCGTAGCAGATATGTTGGCTCATGGCAATAGCGGAAGTGTGGTGCCGCCGAAGGAAATTGCCGTGCTCGCTGCCTCAATTTTGCGCATAATGACCGATAATATCCGCACGGATATGATGGCCGTGCGGGGACTTGAGCGAGTGAAGTCCGAATACATGGTCGAAACAGTAATACATCGTCTTCGACGACGTTATGAGGAGTTAGCGCATGAAGAAATTAGTTAGCACGATTGCCACATTGCTATTGGCAAGCGTTGCGAGTCTGGCATCGGCTCAGTTTACCGTCCCCACCGCAACCTATACCAGCACGGAATTGGCCGCCATCACGACCGCCCTGAGCCCCACTTCCTTGTCCACCGCCATCGCTAAATTCGATGCCACAACGCCAACAATGGGACACCCCCGTTTGTTCAAGGGACAGGCCGATTATGCCGGTATCGTGGCCGCCACCAAGGCTGAAAGGCTGAAGTCGATCACCGCCTTGACCGGCTACCTGAAGCGCAATTCCTACACCATGGCGACCAGCAGCCTGATTTCACAAATCAAGTCGCCCGACAATAGCACCCGCATGCTGAGCTGGTGGCAGCAGGACCGCATGCTGGAAGGCATGGCCGAAGCGGCGGTGGCCTATTACATCACCAAGGACCCCTGGTTCCTGACCGAAATGCGCGGCCGCATGAATCTGTTCGGCCCGGCTGTCCTGAACCGCAAGTGCACCGGCGACGTGTCCGAAACCCGCGACTATGTCTGGTTCTTTGCGCTGGCATACGATTTTGCCTTCCACTCCATGACCACGGCCGACCGCCAGATGGTGCGCGACGTCATTCTCGCCTGCGGCAATGCCGGCCTGGTCAAGGTGGCCGACACCGTCAAGGCGTATCCGGAAAACGGCATCGCCTTCAACGCACTGGGCAAATTCGTCGGCGCACTGCTGATCGTGCGCGGCGAGCACTCGCTGGTGACCAACTGGCTCAAGACCGCGCTGCCGGTGTATGTGGCCAGCGTCAGCCCATGGGGCGGCGACGACGGCGGTTTCGCCAACGGTTCCAGCTATGCCGAGTGGGATGCCGGCGAATCGCTGATCTACTGGGATCTGATCGAGCGCGTGCTCGGCCTGCCGTTCTATAAAAAGCCATGGCTGACCGAGTTCGCCCGCTTCATCGCCTACGCGCTGCCGCCCGGCACTCCGGTCGGCGTGTTCGGCGATGGCGCCGAGCTGAACCGCAACGAGGACTGGGCCCGCTTCGGCAAGGCCATCATGAACCGTTCCGACACCACCCTGTCGCGCTGGTACGTCAAGCAGCAGAGCGGGGAAGACTACGCGCGCCTGCATATCCTGCTCAGCCCGCGCGAATACACCAGTACCGTCACCTTGCCGTCCACCCAGCCGAACGGGGCTTACTTCCCGGTGGTCGGCTGGGCCGCCATGCACAGCTCGATGACCGACCGCGCCCGCACGTCGGTGTTCTTCAAGAGCAGCCCGTTCGGTTCGGTGAACCATTCGCACGCCGACCAGAATGGCTTTGTCATGTATTCCAAGGGCAAAGTGCTGGCCATGGATAGCGGCTACTACGACTATTACAACTCGCCGCACTGGCGCGATTACTACAAGCAGACCAAGGCCCACAACGCCATCACCTTTGACGGCGGCCAGGGCCAGAGCCTGGGCCCCACCGGCCTGGGCGAGCGCTCCGCCTCCGGAAAATTGACCAAGTTCATCCAGACCGCCGGCTACGACATCACCACCGGCGACGCCACCGCGGCTTACGCCGGCAAGCTGACCAAGGCCAAGCGCACCCTGGTGTTCATCCGTCCCTCGACCCTGGTCACCGTGGACCAGCTCGACAGCGCCACCGCCCGCAAGTACGAATACAACCTGCATACCGTGGTGGCCCTGTCCGGCACAACGGCCGATTTCCACGCCAACATCACGCCGGCGCAACTGTGCGGTACCGTGAGCTCGCCCGATGCACTGACCCAGAGCACCTCGGTCGGCTACTATCCAGCCCCCACGGTGGCGGCCGGTCCGCACTACTGGAACAAGTTTGCCTACAGCACCGCCAAGACCAAAGGCCTCATCATCGGCGTCCTGCGCAGCGATTGCACGATTGCCAAACCGAACATCAGCTATAACGCGTCCAATGCTACGATTGAGGTTGGTGGTCGCGTCATCTCGGTAACCGATCTGGACGTGACAGTGAAATAAGGCATTCATGAGGTTCGCGCATGGCGGGTGACGGTTCTGCAGTTCAACCATTCTTCGGCCGCCTGCGCTTCGGACTCATCGACCGCATCAGGGGCACCAGCACGGTGCCCCTTTTGCGTGAACTCGAAGCCTTGCAGTTCGAGTCCCCGGCCGCGCTGGCGCAGCGCCAGCAAGCCTTGCTGGACGAGTACACCGCACTCGTCAGGCAAGCCAGCGGGCTGTACGCGCAGCATGCCGGCTTCGCGGACTTTCCCATCATCGACAAGGCCTGGGCCAACGCCCACCGCGAGCAATTGATGAACGGCGGCTACCGCGGCAAGCTGGTGCGCAAGAAGACCGGCGGCTCGACCGGCGAACCCTTCGTCTACTACACCGGCACGCGCGCCCAGTCCTATCTGTGGGCTGCCATCCTGCTGAGCTGGCGCGTCACCGGCTACCGCCTGGGCGAGCCGGTCGCCTTCTTCGCCGGCACCTCGCTGTTCGGCACCGGCTACAAGCAAAAGATTTATTACGCGCTCATGAACGTGCGGGTGTTTTCCGCTTTCGACCTGTCGCCCGCCAAGCTCGACGCCTACGCCGAGGGCATCGCCCGCAGCAGGTGCCGCGTGCTGTACGGCTATGCCTCGGCCATCCATCAGCTGGCCCTGCACATCAACCGCCGTGGCCTGACGCCGCCGTTCAAACTGCGCGGCGTGGTCTGCACCGCCGAAGTGCTCACCGACGCCATGCGCGCCACCATCGAGCAAGCCTTCAGGGTGCCGTGCTACAGCCAGTACGGCTGCAACGACGCCGGCGTGTCGGCCTTCGAATGCGAGGAGCGCAACGGCTTTCACCTGATCAGCCAGCGCGCCTACACCGAAGTGCAGCCCGATGGCAGGCTGGTCTCGACCGACCTGGCCAATGACGCTTTCTTCCTGCCGCGCTACGATACCGGCGACCTGGTGCGCATGGCCGACCAGCCCTGCGCCTGCGGGCGCGGCTTTCCGCTTATCGCCAGCGTGGCGGGGCGCGCCAACGACATGGTCGAAGACGGCGCCGGCAATGCCGTGCACTCGGAATTTTTCACCCACCTGTTCCGCGAAGATACCCGCATCCACGAGTTCCAGGTGGTGTACGACGCCCATGTACTGGTGGTCATCGTGCACTGCGCCGACCCCGCCTTCGACCACCCGCCGTACCTCGAGCGCATCGGCGCCGCACTGCGTTTCGATACCATCCGTTTCGCCATCAACCGCCCCTTCGTCACCACGCAAAACGCCAAGCACCGCTTCGTCATGCGCGTCGAAAATGTCGCTCAGGAAATGGGCGAAAATATTGCCTGCTGAGCCCGCGCACGATTGCCCAGCAGGGCAGGGCAGGGTCTGATCTTTCTAACTATAATTGCAATTTTTATACGCAGTGGAAGATTATGCCCCTGATTTATCTGGTCGCTGGCGCGCGGCCCAATTTCATGAAAATCGCGCCGATCGTCCGTGCCCTGCAGCAGCAAAGCGCGCTGACATTCCAGATTATTCATACCGGGCAACACTACGACCGCGACATGAACGAGGTCTTCTTTGAAGAGCTTGGCATTCCGCAGCCGGATGTCTTCATGGGCGCGGGCGGGGGCAGCCATGCCCAGCAAACCGCCAGGATCATGGTCGCGTTCGAAGAACTGTGCCTGGCCAAGCGCCCGGCGGCGGTGCTGGTGGTGGGCGACGTCAACTCGACCCTGGCCTGTTCCATTTCCGCCAAAAAACTCAACATTCCCGTCGCCCACGTCGAAGCCGGCCTGCGCAGCGGCGACCTGACCATGCCCGAGGAAATCAACCGCCTCGTCACCGACAGCATCACCGACTGGTTTTTCGTCACCGAGCCGAGCGCGGTCGAGCATCTGCGCCGCGAAGGCAAAGCCGACGCGGCAATTCATTACGTCGGCCATGTGATGGTCGACAACGTGCTGTATCAGGCCGACAAGCTGGCCACGTCCAGCGCGCAATTCGATACCAGCGGCTGGAAAGCGCAGCGCCGTGAAGGCGGCGGCAAGTACGGCGTGGTGACGTTGCACCGTCCCTCCAATGTCGACGACGCCGAGTCGATGCGCAAGGTCGCCGGCGCTCTGATCGAGATCGCGGCCGAACTGCCCTTGATCTTCCCGGTGCATCCGCGCACCCGCGCCAATCTGGACAGCTTCGGCATCGACCTGGGCCCGAACATCACCCTGGTCGGCCCGCAAGCCTACATGGCCTTCCTCGATCTGTGGAAGGACGCCGCCGTGGTGCTGACCGACAGCGGCGGCCTGCAGGAAGAAACCACCGCGCTGGGCGTGCCTTGCATCACCATCCGTGACAACACCGAGCGCCCGGTCACCGTCGAGGAAGGCTCGAACGTGCTGGCCGGAACCGATCCGGCGAAAATCGTCGCCGCCGCCCGCCAGGTCTTGCGCGGCGAAGGCAAGCTGGGCCGCCGTCCCCACTTGTGGGACGGTAAGGCCGCCGAGCGCATCGTCGCCATCCTGACCAAGGAACTGAACGGGGAGGGCGCATGAACAGCGAGCGCATCAGCATGATGGGCTGCCACATGGACAACCTCACCATGGAGGAAACCCTGCAGCGCGTCGAAGGCTTTATCGCCGACGGGTCGCCCCACCAGCACGTGGTGGTCAATGTCGACAAGCTGGTCAAGGCCAGCCGCGATCCCGAACTGCGCCGCATCATCAATGAATGCGCGCTGATCAATGTCGACGGCATGCCGGTGGTGTGGGCCTCGCGCCTGCTGGGCCGTCCGATCAAGGAGCGCGTGGCCGGGGTCGACCTGTTCGAGGCGCTGATGCGCCGCGCCGCCGAAAAAGGCTGGCGCGTGTTCCTGCTGGGCGCGCGCGAAGAAGTCGTGTCCGGCGTGAAAAGCGCTTATGAACGCAAGTACCGCGGCCTGACCATCGCCGGTTACCGCAACGGCTACTGGAAGCCGGAAGAAGAGGCCGGCGTGGTCGAGCAGATCGCCGCCGCCAAGGCCGACCTGCTGTTCGTGGCGATCAGCTCGCCGAAAAAAGAGCATTTCCTCGGCCAATACCAGGCCAGCATGAAAATTCCCTTCGCCATGGGCGTTGGCGGCACCTTCGACGTGGCCGTCGGCAAGGTCAAGCGCGCCCCCGTGTGGATGCAGAAGTCCGGCCTGGAATGGTTTTACCGATTCCTGCAGGAACCGCGCCGCATGTTCCGCCGCTATTTCATCGAAGACATGGCGTTCATCGGACTGTTCCTCAAGGAAGCAGTGCGCCGCCACACCCCTCCCACTCTATAATTGAAGTGAGTTTTGTTATGACTACTATTGGCGTCATCGGCCTCGGCTACGTCGGCCTTCCCCTCGTTGTCGAGTTTGGCAAACACGGCCGCACCATCGGCCTCGATATCTCTCAATCCAAAGTGGAATCCTGCCGGCGCGGCATCGACCCCTCGCGCGAACTGTCCGACGAGCAGATGCGCGCGGCCGAATACGCCGAATACCACACCGACCCGGCCTGCCTGGCCGAGGCCGACGTGATCATCGTGGCCGTGCCGACCCCGGTCGACGAGGCGCACAACCCGGATTTCCGCCCGCTCATCGGCGCCTCCGATTGCGTGGGCCGCAACATGAAAAAGGGCGCCATCGTGGTGTACGAATCGACCGTGTATCCGGGCGCCACCGAGGAAGTCTGCATTCCCGTGCTGGAAAAAACTTCCGGCATGAAATGGAAGGAAGATTTCTTCGTCGGCTATTCGCCCGAGCGCATCAACCCGGGCGACCGCAAGCACATGCTCACCAACGTCATCAAGGTGGTCGCCGGCGACACCCCGGAAACCCTGGACAAGGTCGCCGCCATGTACGAAACCATCGTCGAGCCGGGTGTGCACCGCACCTCCTCGATCAAGGCGGCCGAAGCCTGCAAGGTGATCGAAAACACCCAGCGCGACCTGAACATCGCCCTGATGAACGAACTGGCCATCATTTTCGACAAGATCGGCATCGATACCTCCGAAGTGCTCAAGGCGGCCGGCACCAAATGGAACTTCCTCAAGTTCCATCCAGGCCTGGTGGGCGGCCACTGCATCGGCGTCGACCCGTACTACCTGACCCACAAGGCCGACATGGTCGGCTACCACCCGCAGGTGATCCTGGCCGGGCGCCGCATCAACGACGGCATGGGCAAGTACATCGCCGAGCAGACCATCAAGAACATGATCGCCTGCGGCAGCTACGTGAAGGACGCGCGCGTCAACGTGCTCGGCCTGACCTTCAAGGAAGACTGCGCCGACCTGCGCAACTCCAAGGTGGCCGACGTCATCAACGAATTGCGCGCCTACGGCGTCGAAGTGCATGTGCACGATCCGTATGCCGACGCCGACGAGGCCAAGCACGAATACGGCGTGCGCCTGTACAGCTGGGAAGAACTGCCGCGCGCCGACGCCATCGTGGCGGCGGTCTGCCACAAGCAGTTCACCGAGATCGCCGTGGAAGACTTCCAGAAAAAGCTGATCAAGGGCGGCGCCTTCATCGACGTCAAGGCCTGCTTCGATGCCGACGGCCTGCGCGAAGCCGGCATCAAGGTGTGGCGCCTGTAATGCTGTTGCCGGCCCTGCGTCAGCGCGGAGCGGCCTTGCTGCTGCTGCTGGCGGTGGTCGGCCTGGGCGCCGTATCGGTGTTCCTGAACGGCGTGGCGCGCTTCGATCTGCGCGCCGCGCCCGAGCGCCAGACCGAAGCGGCCCTGAGGCAGGCGCGCGACGCGCTGATCGGCTTCGCGCTGGCCAATGGCCGCCTGCCGCGGCCGGCGCGTGAAACCGCGTCGGGCCGCGAATTCGACGGCCGCTGCGACACCGAACAAAGCTGTACCGGCTTTCTGCCCTGGGCCAGCCTGGGCATCCCCCCCGGCGACGGCTGGGGCCGCCTTTTGCGCTACAGCGTCACCCCGGTCATGACCACCGCGCCCCTGCAGCCCACGATCGCGGTCGGCACCAAATCGGTCGTCACGCGCCTGGATGAGCGCCTGGTCTACCTGGCCGGCAATGCCAACTGTTCGCTGGGTTTCCAGTGCGCCGCCGCGGTGGTGCTTTCCAGCGGACGCGACAATCTGGGCGTGAGCGTGGCCGGCATCGCCCAGCCGGGCAGCGCCACCACCAACCGCGACGAGCGCGCCAACGCCGTCGCCCACACCGTCTTCATGCAGCGCGCGCGCTCGGACGGCACGCGCGGGCAGGGCGGCGAATTCGACGACCAGCTGGCCTGGATTTCCGTCGACGCTCTCTTGAACCGGATGAGCCGCGCGCGGGTTCTGCCTCGCGGCGAGTGAGGCATTCCGTATACAATCTACAATTCAGCGCCGCCTGCGCATCGCCGGGCGGCATTTGCCGATGGATGAAAGCGAGAATACAGCATGAAAATCTTAGTGACGGGCGGACTGGGCTACATCGGTTCCCACACCTGCGTTGAATTGATCAAGGCCGGCCATGAGCCGGTCGCACTGGACAACCTCTCCAACGCCAAAGTCGGCGTCAAGGACCGCGTCGAGCAGATCGCCGGCAAGCGCTTGCCCTTCATCGAAGCCGATATCCGCGACCGCGCCGCCATCGAAGCGGCCTTCGCCTCCGACCGTTTCGACGCGGTGGTGCACTTCGCCGGCCTGAAAGCGGTGGGCGAATCGGTGTCCCAGCCGCTGCGCTATTACGACAACAACGTCACCGGCAGCATCGTGCTGTTCGAGAGCATGGCCAAGGCCGGCGTCAAGTCGCTGGTGTTTTCCTCCTCGGCCACGGTGTACGGCGACCCGGCCACGGTGCCCATCCGCGAAGACTTTCCGCTGTCGGCCACCAATCCTTACGGGCGCAGCAAACTGCACATCGAAGAGATGCTGCGCGACCTGTACAAATCCGATCCGGGCTGGCGCATCGCGCTGCTGCGCTACTTCAACCCCGTGGGCGCCCACGAGAGCGGCCTGATCGGCGAGTCGCCGAACGGCATCCCGAATAATCTGATGCCTTACATCACCCAGGTGGCGGTCGGCCAGCGTGCCTCGCTGTCGGTGTTCGGCGGCGATTATCCGACCCCGGACGGCACCGGCGTGCGCGATTACATCCACGTCGTCGACCTGGCCGACGGCCACGTCAAGACCCTGGACAAGCTGGCGACAGGGTCTGGCTTGCTTACCTATAATCTGGGTACGGGACGCGGCAACAGCGTTCTGGAGATGGTGCGCGCGTTCGAGCAAGCGAGCGGACGCAAGGTGCCATACCAGATCGTCGATCGCCGTCCGGGCGATATCGCCGCCTGCTACGCCGATCCGGCCGTGGCGGAAAGCGAACTCGGCTGGAAAGCGACCCGCGGCGTCGACCAGATGTGTGCCGACTCGTGGCGCTGGCAGCAAAACTCGGCCGATTAAAGGGTCGTCGTTCCCGCCCCGGCGGGAACCTGATTTCCGCATGCGGAACGCCGGCCCGACACCTCAAAGGAGACCCCATGAAAGCGATGATCCTGGCGGCCGGCAAGGGCACCCGTGTGCGTCCCCTGACTTACGACCTGCCCAAACCCATGATTCCCATTCTCGGCAAGCCCGTGATGGCGTATCTGGTCGAGCATCTGGCCAAATATGGCGTGACCGAAATCATGGTCAACGTCAGCTACCTGCATGAAAAAATCGAAGAGTATTTCGGCGAAGGGCACCAGTTCGGTGTCCTGATCGGCTATTCCTTCGAAGGCTATACCAACGACGACGGCGAAGTGGTGCCGCAGCCGATCGGATCGGCCGGCGGCATGAAAAAAATCCAGGATTTCGGCGGCTTCTTCGACGAAACCACCATCGTGCTGTGCGGCGACGCCCTGATCGACCTGGATCTGAAATCGGCCCTGTTCGAGCACCGCCGCAAAGGCGCGCTGGCCTCCGTCATCACCAAGGAAGTACCGTGGGATAAGGTCTCCAGCTACGGCGTGGTGGTCGCCGACCAGGATGGCCGCATCACCGAATTCCAGGAAAAGCCGGCCCAGGAGGACGCCAAGTCCAACTTCATCAGCACCGGCATCTATATCTTCGAGCCGGAAGTGATCAACCTGATCCCGCCCGGGCGCACCTTCGACATCGGTTCCGAACTGTTCCCGCTGATGGCCAAGAACGGCATGCCCTTCTACGCCCAGACGCGCAGCTTCAACTGGATCGACATCGGCAGCGTGTCCGACTACTGGCAGACGCTGCAAAGCGTGCTGCTGGGCGAAGTCGCCCATCTCGACGTGCCGGGCATCCAGATCAAGGATGGCATCTGGGTCGGCCTCAATACCCGGATCGACTGGGAGGGCACCCACATCGAAGGCCCGGTCTACATCGGCTCGGGCGTCAGGATCGAGAAGGGCGTGACCATCACCGGCCCGACCTGGATCGGCCACGGCAGCCACATTTGCGCCGGCGCCAAGGTCGTGCGCAGCGTGCTGTTCGAGTACACGCGCGTGCTGCAGAATGTGACGCTCAACGAAATGATCGTGTTCAAGGATTACAGTGTCGACCGCCAGGGCGACATGAAACACGTGTCCGAATATGCCCATGACGAATGGGTCAACGCGCGCGACCGGCGTAGCGCGCGGCGCAACGAAACCATGCTCGACATGGCAAAATAGGCAATAGCCAATAGCCGAGCTACTGGGGATGTTTTAAAATTATAAAAGTTGAGAGGCGGCGCGCCGGCACACCGGCGACACTGCACTGGATTACGAACACAAGAAAGAGTCAATGAAAATCTACCCAGTCATTCTGTCTGGCGGTGCCGGCACACGCCTGTGGCCGCTGTCGCGCGCCGTGCTGCCGAAGCAGTTGCTGCCGCTCGTCACCGACAAGACCATGTTGCAGGACACCGTGCTGCGCATTTCCGGCTGGCCCGAGCTGCAGCCGCCGCTGCTCGTGTGCGGCAACGAACACCGCTTCCTGGCGGCCGAGCAGTTGCGCGAGATCGGCGTCACGCCGCTCGGCATCCTGCTCGAACCGGTGGGCCGCAACACCGCGCCCGCCGTGGCCGCCGCCGCGCACTATCTGCGCGCCATCGATCCCGACGCCGTCATGCTGGTGCTGCCGGCCGACCACGTGATCGACCGGCCCGACGTCTTTTCCCAGGCCGTGGCGCACGCCAGTGCGCTGGTGGCCGAGGGCGCCCTGGCCACCTTCGGCATCGTGCCGCAAGGTCCGGAAACCGGCTACGGCTATATCCGCCGCGGCCCGCAGGCGGCCGGCTCCGAACAGTGCTACCAGGTGGCGCAGTTCGTCGAAAAGCCCGACCGCGACACCGCCCAGCGCTTTGTCGACGATGGCGGCTACTACTGGAACAGCGGCATGTTCCTGTTCCGCGCCGACCGTTATCTGAGCGAACTGACCGAATTTGCGCCAGCCATCGCGGCCGCGTCCGAAAACGCCGTCAAGCACGGCTATCGCGACCTGGATTTCTGCCGTCTCGACGAGGCGACGTTTTCGGCCAGCCCGTCCGACTCGATCGACTACGCCGTCATGGAGCGCACCGGCGCGGCCGTGGTGGTGCCGGCCGACATCGGCTGGAGCGATGTCGGTTCGTGGTCGGCCTTGTGGCAGGTGCAGCGCGGCGACGCCGGCAGCAACCCCGACGGCAATGTGCAGCGCGGCGACGTGTATCTCGACGGCGTCAACAACTCGCTGGTGCGCGCCGAAAGCCGCATCGTGGCGGTGGTCGGCGTGAACGACCTGATCGTTGTTGAAACGCCCGATGCGGTGCTGGTGGCGCACAAGGACCAG
>CAMLIL010000028.1 GCA_946480015.1 uncultured Oxalobacteraceae bacterium
GAAACTTGATCAGGCAGACTGCTAAAAAAAACCCAATTGTTCAGCGTCTCCTTAGGGGAATCTGCGACAATTTCAATGCATCACCTTCAATACTCGTCCTTCCCACCGATACCCCGAGCGCGCCAGGATTATATCCGCCGCCGACATCGCTATGCGCCCCTGGATACGCATATTCAACGCAGTTTTTCGGTACTATCCCGTTGACAGTTATCGTATCAAGCGGAAAGTTGCGCCTTAATTCATGCATTGAAACCATGTGCACGCAATTGACGATTGACGAAGGAATAGACAAATATTCAGCATTTGCCCACCCACTATGACCGCCGCCAAGTCCAGTAAGGCTACCAACCATGCTTGACCAGAATCCTGCAGATGCAACGGTATCCATTATCCCAAGGAAGCGAAAATGTACAATTACTCCGGCCAAACTGTTTTTTATTAGAAGACTGTTAAACCAATTGCAAAACACTCGAGCCTCCGCAGCCCCACGTGAAAATCCAAATACATCAATAAAGCATTCCTTCAGCTTTATTTTGCTTTTTGAAAGGACGGCATGGAGAGAAACAGCAAATTTCTTAAGAATTGCCTCCCGTTCCCCTTGACCAACTGTGTCCGGCATTCGCAGACCTGCCTGAAGCCCAAGCCCGTCCAATTCCGCATAGTCCTCTGGAGGTGTGAATGACGTATACGTGTTTTGAGTACAGCAAAGCGCGCGCATCTGCCCATCGGTAAACATCGGCTTATCGGTGGCGGCGCGCTGCAAAGCATTAAACACCCATAATAACGCGTATAGTACGCGCTGCTCACTCCCGATAGCGAATCCGTTTCCCAGATTGCTTTCGCCTTCCTCACCTATCTCAGGAAATGGCGTGCCCACACCAGGAACATACAATTTGTAATATGCATCGGTTGGATCCTCGCGATAGGAGTGAAAAAGACGTGCAATATTGCTATGACCTAAGTTGGGGAGGTCACGCTTAAGGTTATTGTCAGTTCCATCGAAGAACACGCCAAGATTAACGTTGCCCTCGCACCGTGAACAATCGCTATGCAGGGTTGGCTCAACAAGCCTAATGTTGTGTTTTGGCGCGTCCTTCGATGGAGCGACCGCAAATGTCATCTCGCCCATTATCGCCACCCATGCCCACTTCCGACGTCCACCTTCGTTCGCAAGCTTTCGAGCTCGGCCTCGGTAAAAATTTTTGCAACACGTGTCCCAACGGTTGCACTTTCAATAGCATGCGAATCAGACTCCACAATTGGATGGTCAGAGCTTTCTGGATAGTCTCCGCTGGAGATAATGCGTACTCGCCCACCATTGAAGAAGTGAACATACACATGATGAGGCTTATCATATTTTTCGACTGGCACTATTGCCTTATAGTTCGAATAACTGACGCTACTGTAGTTGCCCCGATCAGTTTCGTCGGGATTTTCTCGCTCCCAGTCTGAGACCGACCAACGGATTTCCACCTTCATGTCGCGACGCCAAACTTTTGCTAACTGAACACAGCACACGTCACTTCCGCCACCGCCTTCGCGACCGACATTTCCGCCGCTGTATCCATCTACGTAAAATTCGGCGATCTGGAAGTTCCTCCCCATATGATGGACGCCGGTAAGCGGCACACCGGTAAACTCCTTGCGTCCGTTTTGCCTGGCCGATTTCAAAGATAGCCACCCGGTCGTAGCAAGTACGCACAGAACTAGAACTGGAACGACTTTCGCTGTATTCATGGTGAACCTCATAAAGATGCTTCTGCCAAGCGGAAGTTGCTGACATTTGCGGGGGAACTTACATTGATATCAACAGCTTCCTTTTCACATCGAGCCAGAAACGAGCGAATCTCGACATGATCATTGCCAGCAAGCAGGGGCTGCAGACGATTCGAAGCGCGAATCTCGCCGTGCGTGTCGAGCATGGCCGTGGTAAGCCACCTCAATACGATGGCATCGGGATTGCCGGACGCTTTCCAGATATCCTTGGATTCCTTAGCCCAGCGATATTGCTCCCAGCAGGATCCAGGCAAATCTTCGCCGTGCCGCATTTCGCGGATGGATGACAGAATAACGTCAGGCATTTCTGCCTCGCGAAGCTGTGCGAATTGATCTGCGCTTACCACCAGTGGAGTCTGCGCAGGCACGACCTGCCGGTCAGGTTGCGGAAGCGTCAACAACCTTCCATCTCGTCCATGTATTTGCCAGCGCAGAACGGGACCGACGAGGCTTTGCCACTGTGAAGGAGACAGAACTCCCACCAAATTGGCTAGTGCAACGCAGTCGGCAAAGCGAAGCGAGTAGTTTTCGTGTGACTCGCTGCGGATAACGAGAAACTGGCGCAGATGCTCCACGAGCTCGGAAGCCGAAAAATCCGTGTGAATAATCGCGACGTGCAACTGCGGCGATACAGCGCTTGCAAGCCGCATCATGAGATCAGTGTCCCCAGCCTCAAATGCAGCGCCAATATCAACGATGAGTGGGCCGATCGGCGCGGCGCTATCCGGATAGGAAGAGTGCAACCAATCCAAACCTTCACCCCGAGCCCTGGCTTGGCCAACCGCATCCTCGCCCGCGAGGGCCCCATCAATTAACAAATAGGAGTGGTACGACGCGCTCATTTTGCCTCCACAAGCGCGCCATGCGCCTTCGCAGCCTTCAACATGCACGGAAGGCAAACTTCGTGATGGGGAATCTCGCCAGGAAATTGAGTAGCCCTTGCCTGTTTCGGATTGAACTGATACTCAACGGCATACATCTCGACGTTCCCTCCGGTGTAAGCCTTGATCCCGGCAGCGCTGATTTCGAGTTCGCTGCCGCCGCCGTAGATGCGCACGCCTTGCTTGGCCTTGATGTTGATCCAGTCGGTTGAGCTGATGATCTCCACGACTTTTTTTGCGAGGACTTCGAGCGAATCACTCTGCGCCTGCAGGCGCACAGGACCTTTCGACGCTATGAGCTTCACACCCAACTCGTTGGCGAACAGGCTGATGCTGAGCGCAGCGCGCAGCAGGATGTGTTCGCCAGCCGATGCGCTGGTGTTGCCAACACTGAGCAGGTCAATATCGGTTTGGGCACCAATCGCGATGTTTTGACCGCTCCCGGCAACCACTCCATTGGGGCCGCTTAGAGCGACAATCTGCGCCCCTCCCTTCCCTAGCTGCTCAACGCGCTCGGCCAGCTGTTTGAGATGGGGGCCAGCTGCGTCATCGAGCGAATGAGTTGCGGCCAGCTTCGACAACTGGTTCGACAGCCTGGACAACTCGTCCAGCAGGCGGCTCAGCTCATTCGAATCAAGCTGCCCGCCCTCTGCCCGCTCGCACGCCTTTGCACTAACCAGCACGCCATTGCCACCGCGCAGGGCGGCAGCGTGGTCGGTGCGCAGTTCTACCCCCTGCCCCCTGGCTTCGCCATAGCCCTGCGCCAAAGGATGGACTAGAAATCCCAGATTCAACTGGGAGCTGCCGTGATCGCTCGCCAATTGCGCATTGATGCGCCCATTCGAATCATCCAGCCGCAACTGATTCCCCCGCGAGCCCCCCACCTCACGGCTTCTGATCCCAGATAAATGGCGGTTGCCGGGAAGCCCGCCGCGCTGGCTGAGCGCGGGCGGCTCCGCATAGCCGTTATAAAGTTGGCCTGTCACGATAGGCTTGTCAGGATCACCGTCAAGAAACGTCACCATGACTTCGGTGCCGATGCGCGGCACACCCAGCGTGCCGCATTGCTGCATGCTGCCTGGACCATTTCCGGCCCAGTTGGTGGCAACCCGCACATAGGCCGACTGGGCTGCCTCCTTGTCAGTTCCGTAGCCGAATTCGCGGGAGCGATCGAGGCGGCGCGCACCGGGAAAATCGAGCAGTACGCGGCCCATGCTATCGCAATGGACTTCATCGCCTGGTGGGCCGATGACGATGGCGCTTTGCGGCGGCGGGTGAGGTACGTCGCTGTGCGCGTCGAACGCTGGCACGATGGGCACGCCCCGCCGCACGGCTGTGATCCGTGCATGACAACGTATTCCCCCCATTTCGCCTTGGTCGGACAAAAGCGTCGTGTGATTGCGCTCCTGTTGCCATGCGCCGCAGCGCGCAAACAGGCGCTCAACTTTTAAAGCCAGCGCAGCGGGCAGATTGTTGCGGACGTCGATGGAAAACGCGGTAATGACAAAATCACGCTCGGCTGCGGAATGCCTGTCGATTTCGGGATGCCCCGTCAACGTGAAATACTCGCCAGTGCAAAACGTCCGCACGGTGCAGTCGGCAATAAAGCATTTCGACTCGAACTCCTTGCGGTCCATGCGCAGCTCTCCCAGCCGGCACAAATCGTCTCGATCATTGCCAATATGCGGAGTCGCTGTCTGGCAGTCTTCAAGGCTGAATGCCAGTGCATCCCCGGCGGCGCCCTGCTTCATACGGCCGGCGACGTCGGACACCATCGCATGGCGTGCCATGGGCTGCTTGTAATCCCAGCTGAACCGTTCCACGCGGCCTGGCTGAAGCTTGCGTACCGATCCCCAAGACACCACAGTGTCATGCCCTTCGGACGCACCGCCCAGGTGATAGCGCACGGTTCCGGAGGCATTTCGCTGGAGCTGATTGATATGGTTGAACAGCACCAGAGTGTGCTGGGGTGGCCGATCGTTACCGCCTGCGCCTGCGGTCGCTTCGGCCCGGAAAAACCAGCTGATACCTCGACGCTTCAGCAGGCGACGGACGAAGGCGGCGTCCGACTCGTTGTACTGCATGGTAAATTCGCGCGACGGATACTCCCGCGCGTGAAATCCGTTGCCATATTCAAGACTCAGAGCGCAGGCAAATACACTATTTGCGGCGCGCCATTCGCTAATAATCTGGTCGACGATCTGCGCTTCATTCATGTCACGGAAGATGCGCGTCCGAACCCGCATTTCAGCGATTGCCATCGCATCCCGGATGCGCAGCTTATACGTCGCCAGTCCGCCGTCGCTATCGCCCGCCGCTGCCTCTGTGACAATCCCGCATATGCTGCGAAGCTGGCCCTGATCGGTAACCAGGTCAATCGCGACAGGTAAGCCAAGGAAGTTTTTCAGCTGTACCTCAACATTGGCTGAAACACACCAGATGTCGTAATCGACGCCGCCGCAGATTGATTCGCCGCCCACAACCTTTTGTGGAAGCAGGACGCCGGTCAGGTCTTGTTCAAACTTCGCCAGGCGCATGCGCATCGGACGATTGCGTCCATCCAGACGGCCTGAGCGGTCGAGCCAGGCCCTGAGTTCGTCACTGCCATTCATACGAATTCCCCCATATCATGGTTTCCACCAGGAAAATTCAAGTATGGGGAGAGTGCTTCGACGTAAAATTGAGCTGGAGCAAGCCAGCAGTGTTTGCCACCCAGCCGCACAACGCAAAAGGGGCAACGATCTCTCGTTGCCCCTTTTGGGTAATTCTGGCTCCCCGACCTGGACTCGAACCAGGGACCTGCGGATTAACAGTCCGTCATTCCATTGGGGTGCTAAGACTGGAATTATAAGGCTTTCAAAAGATCTGGTGGGTAATATTTTCGAAAAATCTCGTCTCGTTATGCCCGGGAAAACCTACCTCTACCACCGAATATTCCCCAACTCGGAGCATTTCGGCCTGCACGCTTCCTCAAGCTACAGTTGATTTTCAGCAATGATTTGCTGGGTAGCGATTGACTTGGTCAGATACGATAAGCCTGGATGCCCCGGTCCCCACTGGTCTCCGGCCATGTGCCCGCTCATGATGAAGCGCGCCGCGATAATTGGACGCGTTTTGTGAGATAAAGAACATCCGGAAATTGTTTCATGGATTGAAAGTGAATTGCAGGGAGACGGCTTGTGAAGCCTCTTGCGGTTCAGCCGGCCGGAAGGTGCACCGCCACACGTCCGGTCGCCATCTTCTCTCTTACTTGGTGCTGCCTTCATCCAGCTCGATGTTCCTGGCGCAGTGGCCAGGATCGAACCAATCCAACATTCGACACAAAACGCAGCCCCAGTTGCGGCCCTTCTGGGCCGCCTTGCCGGCGCTGGAGCTGATGGTTTCATCCTCGCTGCCCGACCGCCCGACCAAGGCCGCGTTAAGGGCCTGATCGTTGGCCACGGTCACGGGCCATGCCCGGTCATTGCCCAGGAGAGCGGCGACCAGGGCGATCAGGTTGGCGGCCAAGGTCATCAGGAGCGAACAACCCCAGAGGCCGAGGCGGGCAAAGTAACGCTTCATTGCACCTGCCCAGTCAAAATCTGCATACGCCGATTGGCGGTGATCAGCGCCTTCGATTCCAAGTAGAACAGTGCGTTCTGGGTGGATTGAAGGCCAAGGTTGACGTGGGACAGTCGCGGGTCTTCGACGATCTCGAAGAAGTCGTTGACTACCGGATCGGTGGCACGCGCTACCTTGATGGCAACGCGCTCCTGGGCGCTGAAGAGCAGCTTGAACTCGACGGGACTAACCTTCGGGGCTGGTGCCATAACGCTCAATACCTTCTCAGGGTCGACAAAAATTACACTGTCGACCTGCCAGCCATACTGCGCATGAACATAGGCAATCGGGGTTTCGGACTCTGCAACGATATCGCTGCCGTTAATCAGTTTGTACATGGAGCTTCCCTTATTTAATGGCGAGCAAATAGGCCGTTTTTCCGGCAATGATTCCCCGTGTCCCAGGCACGGCAGACGTTGTCGCGTCGAAGTTTCCAAGGTTCATTTCAGTAGCCGGCAACGAGAAAACACCGGCCGTGCCGATGGTTACGTCTTGGCCAGTGGTCGCGGCCGACTGCACTACTCCGACAATCGATGACCGCTGTGTGAGGTAGGAGGCGAGTTGGAAAATTGCGCCGACCGACTGCGTGTAGAAGAAGTACATGATGCTGCCGGCAGGGTCGTTCACGAAGGTTCCCGTGGTGTAGCCGTCGCCATTGTTGTAACGAATGGCGGCGCTGGTGCCCACCAAAACGCCCCCAGCAGAATAGGTGTGGATGATTGCATCCGTTCCCGTTAGATCGGTCTCCCAGTAGCCGACCACAAAGTTGACGCCGTTGAACACCACGATAGAGGCAACGTAATTTGTAAGACGGGCAGCGGCCACCGAAAAATAGGTCTTGAGGTAGCCTGCCGAGGAGTACAGCGACACACGGCTGTTTGTGAGGACAATCAAATCGCCGCCCGTTGCCCCCAAGGTGCCGGAGTAGTCGGTCGTGTCGGCGTCCACCAATATGTCAGCTCTGACCACGGCAAGCGCTGACGAGTACAGCGTCACATACGCACCCGCGGCGGCTGTGCTGGTTGTATACATCACGGCGATGTTTCCATTTTGCAGTTCCAAGACCTTGCACCGCTTCCGCATGGCGATGTTGCCGAGGCTCGCGTGACTGATCGTCTTGGCCGTGACGGTTTTGGTTGCGCCGACCTGCACTCCGGTTGCATCGTATTTTCTAAGGTAAAGCCCGTCCTGCCCGTTTCCCATATAACAGAAAAGGAAGCCGCCACCGGACAAAGGAACGGTTACTCCTGTGCTGTTGTTTGTGGACAGCAATACGAAACTGATAGCCGCGCCGACTTGAACGCCAGCAGGGGTGAATCGGTAGCCATAGACCTGATTCACTGCATCGCATAGGGAAAACAGGATATTCCCATCCGCAAGCACGACAGCTCCACCGTAACGAGACAACTGCGTGCCTGCAGGGAAAGCCGCGACTTGAGTGGGGGCCGTGATCTGCGTTCCATCGTTGCCATACACGGCGAAGCGTACATACCCGGCAATGTCCCAAACCACCGCAAAAGCATCGGCACTGAGCTTCAGAATTTGAATGTCCGTGTTTACCGCTGTCGCCTCGCACACTGTGGGCGTGGCGATGGGTTTCCCATTTACAGGCTCGCAAATGACAAATCCGGGGTGATTCGAGCTATTGACGGAAGCACAGGCAAGATTCCCGTTGCCCAGTAGCGCCATCTTGTCGCTCCACATATAGCTTTTGTTCGACTGGGAGCTTTGTACGGTTCCAAAAGGGATGCTGGCGACCGGGCCAGCGGTATTGTTGTTCTCGCGGGCGATGGGAAAGTTCGGAATACGCTTCCGTACAACACCGCCTTCAGTGAGCACGCCGATATTGCCAATCGAGAGCGACTCCGCCGCAACGAATGAACCGCTGGCCACCGCACCAAACCCGTTAGAGCTGCCTGTTGAGGCTGCTCCGCTCACACCAGAAATCGAACGCGCCATTATGCGGCCTCCTCAAAACCGTGAACTCGCGCCGTCACGTTGAGCGTATCGGCACGAAGAATGACACGCTCCCCGGCACCGACCACCAGACCGGAGCGCTCCAGCACACCGTTGGGTGGCAACGCCGTGTCGTACTCGAGGTAATCGCCGTTTGTGGCGCCGGCATTGGTGCCAATCGCGATGCGCACCTTGGCAGCTGCCGTTGCGTCACGGTTGACGAGATTGATGCTCACCGTGCGAGTCTTCCCGGCAGCCACAGCGCCGGTGTCCTGATCGTTGTTGACTGGCAGGCTGCCAGACCAGAATTTTCCTGATGCCATTGGTATCTCCTATCAAAATCCTGCATGGAAGTAGCGCAGCGCCCGGCCAGCAAGCATCTGGGCCTCTACTTCGGGTTGGGTCATGTATTGCTGGTGTGGGTCGGAGGCCGCCTCGTGGGCTGCGACTGCGGCGACGGCCACTGCCACACCTTCCGCTGGGGTGAGGTGCTGCGGGAGCTGGGAAGGCGGCACCAGGCCGTCGCCGCCCAGCGTAGCGATGCCGTTGACCGCGCCTTTCTGGCTTGTCTTGATGTATTGGGCGTGCGGGTCCGCTGCGGCGGTATGCGCCGTCATCACGGCCGCCACGCCGGTCGGCGTCACGGCGCGGGCGGTATCGGTGCCGGCGGTCGCCTCGGCCGTGGTCGCCAGTTCAACGATACCGGCCTGGCTGACGGTGGCGGCCACGCTGTAACGACCATCTGCCTCCGCCTGCGTCATGTATTGAGGGTGTGGGTCCAGTTTGGCTTCGTGCGTCGCGACAGCGTTCGCAATGGACTGGTTGGTAGCCAGGGCTACGGAGGGATCAACGGTGAGATGAACCACAGAGGCATTCCCGACTTGCACAATCATGCGTACTACCAGGTCGCGGCCGCTTCCCTCGGCCAGCAGCGGTTTGTACGTGTCGGGGAAATTGCCTGCCGCTAAAAGCTTGTCGCCTACTCCGCTGCCGCCGACCAGCCCGATCTCTCGAACCGTCCAGCCGCCCACCGCCGTAGGAACGACGGCTTCGACCACCAGCCAGTTGGGATTATTGACATCGGCTGTCACGCTGCTGATCGGCACGCGGTGCACCTGGTGAACCAGGGCTGTCATCGACTCCAGCGGTGTGATGGGAGCGCCATTGCCGTCGCCCAAGACCAAATGGGTAAATGGCACAGTGGTGCCGCCGGCCTGGGCGTTGATGAATTCGGCCGCGCCGGTGGCGGTCAGGAGTGTGTAGTAGCTCATGGTGTCCTTGGAAATATGGTGGTGGTGCCCCAGTCCTGGCTACCGATGCCAGCGCTGGTTCGCATGGATGGGGCGGTAATGTCGGTGAGTTGGTACGGCAGCACCGTCACGATGTCGCCGGCGAAGGTCACGCAAGCGGCATTGAAGACGCCACGGCTGGCCACCGACACAATCAGGCGGCGCAAGTGAGAGCGTGCCGGTTTATAGGCATCGATCATTTGCGTGATTTGCGGATAAATCGCTTCGCTCAGTGCGTGATCGACCACGCTGATGTCAACATCGAACTCGGCCCAGTGCGCGCCTGGCGGGTGTTCGATCAGTGTCAGATGCTCGATCCCGATTTTGAGTAGCGCCTGTTTGATCGCCCAGGGCGTGCCCTTGTAACGGTGCAGCTCGATGGCGGACTTGATGAGCGCGCGACGCGCTTCGTCGCCGGCGGTGAAATCCCAGCCCTCCCAGCCCATGATATGGAACTGCTCGCCCAAATACGGGAGCGCGCTGGGTTCGGCGAGGTCCACCAGGTAGACCAGGATTCGCGACAGATCAAGTCCGGCAAGGCGTTCGGAGAGCTGGGCCAGAGGACCGAAGCGCGGGTCCAGCGCCAGGACGGAAGGAACGGCATCAGCCATCGCTGCCTCCGAGCAGTTGCAGATCGATCATCGTGCAGTGCGCCCAGCCGGACTCGCCCACTTCCAGCGTAACAAGCGGCGACAGAAGATCAAGCCGATATACGCCCGGCACAGACAGCGCGGCCACAATCTGGCTGGGCACGATGTCACGCCCCAGGGCGGCGGCCTGAACTGCGGCAAACGTGGCCGCCCGCGCCTTGGCTTCCTCCAGGACGGTGTTGGCGTCATAAGTGCGATACACCGTCAATCGCGCGGACAATGCATATGCGACTTCGACGGGTGGCAACACCGCGACTATGTCGGAGAGCGGTCTTACCCTTTCATTTGAGCAGACCGCCGCGACGGCGTCCAGGATGACGGCGCTCGGCAAGCCTTCGCTCGTCAGCGGATGCAGCCGCACCTCGCCTGGCGCAGGCGACAGCACGGCCACGTCCACGATGTCCTGGTGCGCGCTCATGGCATGGTGGCGATAGGCGAGCCGGCTGCCCGCCACGCTGAAGCCTTCGGGAGCGAGCTTGATCCGCTCGCGCAAGCGGTCATCGCTCTCTTCGTCGGCCCCCGCGACTGTAACGGACAGGTTGGCCACGCTATCCACCTCGACGTCCAGCTCGTCAACCATGGCGTTCACCTGCCCGGCAAGATAGCCATTGCCGGTGACGCCAGCTTCGACCGCGACCATGGCGATATCGACCGCCACACTGTTGGCCGTGACCAAGGTATCGGTCATCGACTGGAACTGAATGCCGCTCGCGGTTTCGGTACGGGTGCCGGCCGGGATGGCCAGCATGGTGGCCAGGGGCGAGGCAAAAGTGAGGCGTACCGTTGCGCGGGCGTACTGCGCCCCCAGGCGGTACACGCCAACCAGTTCGCCCAGGTAGTCCAGCATTGGCGCGCGGGAAAACGCGACCAGGTTCTGGCGGGCGGTGTCGTTGATTGCCGTGCGGACCAATGTTTCGCGGTAGGCGATCAAGTCGATCAGCAGGCGTTCCACTTGGCCCGGATACAACGTCTTCCCCGTCATCGCCTCGTAGACCGAAATCAACTCCTGGGTAATGACCTGGCTGTCGTCGGCGACGAACTGGGGCAGCACGCTCATAACAGCACCTCGGTGCTGGCCACGAATCCATCGGCCAGGCGCCAGACGACCCTGGCCGTTGCGTGCGCCTGGCCGGCCAGATAGAAATCAACGCGCTCGACGGTGATGCGCGGCTCGCCCATGGTCGGATGCCGCAGCGCTTCGATGCACTCGCGCACGACATGAGGCCGGGCGCGGTTGATGGGGCTATCCAGGTAGGTATGGAGGTTGGAACCGAATTCAGGGCGCAGCGGGTCGCTGCCCTTGGGCGTGCGCAGGATGACGTGAATCGCCTGATGAACGTCGTCGAGGTTTTCGACAACGCCTTCGCCGCCAAGCGCGGGCTGCCAGTGCAGGGATTGGATGTCGGTGAGCTGAGTCATGGCGCCATGGTGACGCCATGCTCAGCCTGAGGCTATTAATGAGCTTTAAGGCTCAATGGGTATGGTGATTCGAGTTGCCTCCGCCATCCATCACGGTGCCGCTGGCATTGACGTTGCCGGCAATCTGCACGTCACCCTGGATCGCCGCCGCACCACCGGAGCCGCTCATGCCGCCCTGGTAGGTCAATTTACCCTTGATCAGCGCATTGCCTGTGATTTCGGTATCGGGAGCGTCCACCGTGACCTTGCCGCCGGCCTTGAGCAGAACGGACGTGCTGGCCTCAACGATCACCTTTTCCACCCCCTTGACAGTCAGCGTGTGGGTCGCGCGGTCGTACTCCAGTTCGGCGCCATCCTTGAACCGAATGCCGAACTTGTCCTTGTCGCTCACCGGCGGCGTGTCCTCATCGGAAAAAATCGCGCCGACGATCACGCCGTCCTCGCCTTGTGCATCGAGCAGCACCGCCACATGCTCGCCGGGATCGTAGGTCCAGTAGCATTGGTCGTCCAGGGTCTTGGGATAAGCAATCGGCAACCACATCGTCCGCATATTGTCGGTGTCGGGCAGGCGCACCCGCGCAAAGCCGGGCCGGCTGGCGCTGACCGTGCCGAATTTCAGTGTGACGCCGCCCTCGCGGAATGCTTCCATCATTTTTTCGTCCTCGCGATTGGTGTGCTGCCGACCACCTGCATTTTCCCGTCCTTCAGGCCATACACCGCCAGCCCCTTGGGTTTGACCTGGCTAACAGTGCCCTTGAGCGGCGGTGCAGTGCGCTTCAATTCCAGCGTGGTCGTGTAACCCGCACCGCGGCTGATGCCGTGGGTCGCGCGCTCGACGTTATAGACGCCGGAGAGCATGCCGAAATCAAACAGCTCGATATTGATGCCGGCGGCCAGTCCGGGATCGCCCGCCATGCTGATCTCCGCGCCGGTGCGTTCGAGCAGGCGGCGATCCAGTTCGGCCCGCGCCTGCGCCTCGGCCACGGCCTGGTTCGGCGCACGGCGCACCACCTTGACCGTGTCGGCGCTCGATCTTTTCCCCGTGCCACTGGTGCTGGTGCCTACCACTGTGGTTTGGCCTTCCTTGATGCCGTACGTGACCAGCTTCTTGGTCTTGATATTGTGGTGAGTCACATCGACGCCGGCCGGTACATCCGATACCTTGTCCCGAACACTCCAGCGCGACAGGTCGCGCGGACTATAGCGCCGGATTGCCTTCTGCACGAGCAAGTCGGATGTCTTCCAGAACACCAGTCGCGTATTATTCTCGGTCACTTTGAAGGCATAGCCGTACTGGCCTGCAATGCGCCGCAGGAAGGCAAGATCGCTCTCTTGGTACTGGGTGGCGCGGTCGATCTGCAGGGCCTCGATCTTGCCGATGAGCGTCATTTTGTTGCGCTTGGCAATGCGCTGGGCGATGGCCGTCAATGTGGTGTTTTCATAGGAGCGTCCCTTGTTGGTGCGAATCGCCTTTTGCACGCCGGCCGCCAGTCCCTTGAGACGCACCGTCGTCGGCGGACCACCGTATTCCAATTCATCCAGGTCAAAACTGCCGGCAGATACCAGAGGCTGGTTTTGAAAGCCGAACTTAAAGGCCAGCGTTGCCCCTTTTTCGGGATACCAGGCATTGAGCCAGCGTTCGTCCGCATCCTCCAGTTCGATGTCCAGGCTGTCGGCTTCGCCGGTCAGGTGGTCATGGTAGGTGGCGGATATCACGTAGGGCGCGATGTCCTGGGTGATGGCACGGCCGTTGTAGCTCAACTCGAAGGCTGGCACAGGAACCAGGTTCAGCGTTTCCATGGCGGTAGCTCGTTCTGGATAAGGGATTCGTCCGCCTCGATCACCGGGATCAGCAAGGACAAGCCGCTGGGCAGTGTCTCGTGGATGGGCGCGTGCGGGTTGGCTTCGATCAGCATAGGGACCTTGCGGACATTCCGGTAATAACGCCAGGCCAGCATGTCCCAGCGCTCGCCCTCGGTGGTGATGTGGTTCAGGTACATGCTTACCCCATCCTGCTGACGGCCTGGGCCGTCAACCTGGCCATGGGCAAAGCGCTGGCCTGCAGCTCGCCGCCGATGCTATTGGCCGCGTGGGCGGCCGAGACCACTTTGGACAAAAGGTCGGCCGACGTGGCGCCAGCCAGGTTGTTGCCCAGGCTGGCGATATTGCCCCGTACCCGCGTGACGCTCTGCGTCACGGCCGCCGCATCGCCGGCATATCCCCGCGTTGCCCGCATCCGGTCCATCTGCTCCGCAGCGTTCCCCAGTTTGGGCAGCGCAACGTTAGCGCCGTTCAAAATACCAGGAAGTCGCGCCAGCGCGGCGGCGGGATTCCCGCTGGCCAGGTTCTGAACCGTTTTCACGGCCGCCATCACTTGGCTGGCCGTAGCCAGAGCGCCCTTGGCCGCCGTGACAGCCCTGGCCAGCCCGCCGGCGCCATGCGCTGCCATGCCCGACGCCGGCAGCGCCTTGACCATTCCGCCCTTGGCAGGCATCACCGTGCCGCTTCCGGCCGGGCGAACCGCAGGCGCCGCAGGTTGCGCAGGGTCGCCGGTGAACTCGCGCAAGGTCATTTGCGCATCCAGCGTCAACAGCGTGCCGGCCGTATCGGTATGGCGCCCGGTGGCCGTAATGTTGGTTATCACGAAGCGGCCCTTATAGTCGCCATTGCCCAGTACCAGGGACAACGCTTCGTGGCTGGCCAGTGCATTGCGCAGACGCACCAGCTCCGCTTCGGGATCGCAGTAGGTGACATGGAATACCAGATCGATCTTGATTTCGTCCAGCTTGTCGCCGACGTGCTGCAGCCGCGGCTTGCGGCCGATCAGCGCATGCTCTGCGTAGTCGGCGCCGAACTGCGTCTCCAGGCCGTCGAAATAAGTGATGAGGTCGAATTCGACCTTACCCAGGATGGCGTACATCAGTTGCTCCTTCCATAGCTGGTGCGGCCCTTTTCATGTTGATAGCGCTTCATCATTCGCTCGAAATCAGCGTAGGACAGCTGCATGGCCTTCGTGACCTCTTCGCGCATGGCGGCGGGCTCGCCGCCATGGACCGTGATCTGCGGCGAGAAGTGGACGACCATGGAACTGGGCGTTCCCGTCACTGCGGTCGGCAGTGCGCCTCGCGCTTCGTTAAGCCGCCGTGCCAGGTCTGCCTGCGTCGTACCCGCTTCCGCCGGTTGAAATTCTCGCCGGGCCGTTTGTAGCGTCAATGGCAGCACTGGTGCGATACCGGCCGTGATCGGCGTCGGCAGCGCCAACGCTTGCGGCGCCGATAGGACCGGCTTGCCCCACGCGACGGTGGTGGCCAGCGCCATGCCGGCGACGGCCTGGCTGGCCAGCGTGGCGGAGCGGCCGATGCCGAGGGCCGCGCCCTGGGCGATGTTGTCGCCATAGCCGAGGAACACACGGGATGGCGAATGGATGCCCAAGGTGCTACTGAACCAGTCTTTGATGCTTGAGCCGAAGCCGACGATGGTGTCCTTGGCCGCGCCGAGCTTGGCCGTGATGCCGTTGACCAGTCCGCCGATCAGCATGCCCCCAAAGTCGGTGAAGCTCTTCGGCAGCTCGATGCCGAACCATTTCATGACACCCGCGAATGCCTTGTAAAACAAACCGACAGGCGACCAGTTGACGATCAACCGCAACATGCCGCCGATACCGCCGGAGAATACCGCTTTGATGTCGCTCCACATTCCCGCAAACCAGGGTTTGAGCGTGCCCCAGTTCCGGTAGATGAGGTAGGCCCCACCGGCAATCGCCGTGATGGCCAGTCCGATGGGATTCATCAGCATGGCGCGGCCCAGCCACAGAAAGGCTTGGCCGGCCATCCGCAGCCCGGATATCACCGGCGCAAAACGTCCGGCCTGCCACATTCCTCGCAGAATTGTCCATTTCCCGGCAACCGTTTGGATGCCCGTTTTGAACGCATTGAACGGCGAAAGCGCCAGGTTGATGCCGTACTTCAGCCCGATAAACGCCAGCTTGCCAGCCAGCAGCCCGCCAACCAGGCCAACCATACCCCTGATGACGCCAGGATGTTCCTTGGTCCAAGCGCCGAACGCCTGGATGCCGGGGCGGACTGTTTTCATCAGGTCGTTCAATGAAGGCAGCAGCGCATCGCCGACGGTGATGCCGATATCCATCAGGCCGATCTTGAATTGCCGGAACTGCTCCGACGCGCCTTCCATGCGCCGCTTGAAGTCCGCGTCGAGCAGGCCCTTGTCGCCGGCGGCCACCGAGCCGTCCTTGATGTCCTTCATTTCGCCCTGGTTCGCAATAGCCGGCCGAATAAACGACATTGCCTGCATGTCCTGGAACAGGTCGCCCAGCTTGTACGCTTCGGACAAGCGCTGCAGCGCCGCTTCACGTTCCTTGTCATCCTTAACGGCCATGGCTTTCTGGAATTGCCCGGCAGCTTCCGGCCCCTTTTTGGTCATGTACTGGGTAATAAGGTTGAGCATGGCCTGCACCGGCGTCATGCCCTCGGCCCGCAGGTTCAGCATGCTTCTTTTGAGGTCGATTCCAGCCTTCTCAAAATCTTTGAGCGTATCCGGCGCCGTAATTTTCTGAATAAAGTTTTTGAAATTGTTAGCAGCCTCATCATTGGACCCGGCGCCTTTGCGCGCGATCTGGAGTGCCGCGCCGATCTCGGCCACCGCCTCCTTGCCAGTCACGCCCAAGGCTTGGAACGATGGTGAAAGAGCCGGTAGCCATTTGGCCATGTCCTTGATCTCGAACTGGCCACGCTTGCCCGCATACGCCAGCATGTTTAGCGCGCCTTCAAATCCGTCTTCCCCGACTTTGAGATTGTCCTTCAGCGCGATTGCCACGCTGCCGAGGTCGTCCATGCTGGCGCGGGTGGCCGTGGCCGCCTTGGACATAATGGGAGCGTATTTCTCAAGGGACTTGGCGTCCTGGATACCGCCCGCCACCAGCACGCTGGCGCCGCGAGCGGCCTCGGATTGAGTCTGGTTCCATCTCAGCGCGGACTCGCGCAACGAGGCGCCCAGGCGAGCCTCCTCGGCAGGACTGAATTCGCCGGTAATGGCGATATCCTTGATTTGATCCTGGTAGCCGGCCGCCAGGCGCACCGATTGCATGACCGGCGCTCCCAGCGCCAAGGCCGTGCCGGCGGTTTCCATCGCTTGGCCGCGCAGCTCACCGCGTTGCGACCTGAGCGCCTGGCCGCGCGCCATGCTGGCGGTTAAGCGCTCTTGCCTGATTCGCAACTGCTCCATGGTCTGGCCGAGGCGCTCGTATTGGCGGTGCAGTTCGCCGACGTTACGGGTTGGATGGGACATGGCTCGCGCCATGATCTCGCCCAGGCGGGCATGCCTGGCGCGCAGGTCGTCGGCGGCCTGGCCCAAGCGCAGGGATGTGCCACGCGCGGAGTCGAACGCCGCCCGAAAGGTGCCGGACAGTGCGGCGCCGATGCGGACGCTGACAAGAAGGTCTCGGCTCATGGGAAGTTCCCTATCGAAGGTGGGGATGTAGCGGGATTAGCGCCCGCCGAATGCCTGCATCATTGCGTTGCGGCGCTTGGCTTCACGTTCGGCGGCCTCGATCCAGAACCAGTAATCGTCCATGTCGAGGCCGTCGATCTCAGACGGCTGCAGCCGCAGGATGGTCAGCAGGGCCTCGTCCAGCGGCCGCAGCGCCGTCTCGTCCATCCACCATTTGACGAAAAGTTTCCGCCATCACCTTCGAGTCGGCCAGGTCGATCAGGTCGATATCTTCCAGTACCAGGCCCGTGAGTCTGGCGAACATGAAGTCCTCTTGCTCGCCGTCATCCTTGCTGTGCCTGGCGGCGGCCTTCATGTCGCCGCGCGTGGCGCGGCGCAAGGTCAGCTTGTCGATGCGCTGGCCGGCCGCGTTGGTGAAAGGGTATTTGAGAGTGATTTCCATGGTGCGTCCTTCGCGTGGTTGAATGGGGCATACGAGAAGGATTGTGGCGGGAGGCGGGGCAGCAGTCAGTTAAACGGCTTTAACAAATGACAAGGGCCACCGAAGTGGCCCCTGGGGGAATGCGTGGAAGCGGGTCAGCCGCCGATGTTCTTGCGATAGGTTTCCAGCATGTCCTCGCCACCGACACGGAAGATGTTGGCCATGTAGTCCAGCTCCAGCACCTCCTCGCCATCGATGACCTGCTTGATGTAGGTGGCCGAGAAGGAGGCCCCAAATTCGGCGTTGTCATGCTGCTTGAACGTACCCATCGGGTTTTTCTTGAACATGACCGTCAGGTAGGTCACCAGGCTTACTTCCTGCAAGCGGCCTTGGGCGCCGTAGGTTTCAATGCTGGAGCGGCATTGCAACTGTGCCGCTTTCCAGGGATTGGCCATCGTCTTGGCGACATCCTTGTAGAGCGAATTCCACTTGACCTCGCCTTCCAGCTTGTCGAAGCCGGCCGGCAGCTCGATCTTGCCGACCATGCCCAGCGCTTTGTGCTCCTGCATGATGGCCGAGATATCCGGCAGCTTGATCTCCTCCGCCCGGCCGAGCAGCGAATTGCCGTTGATGTAGACGTTGGCGTTAGTGATGCGGTTGATTTCGATCTTGCCCGCCATGATCAGTTACCCCCTTTCAGGATAGCCATGTATTCCGAGGTGATCTCGGTTTCGTAGGTCAGCCGCTCCAGTGGCGGCGGCGGTGTGTACTTGTATCCGATCAGCAGGTGGCCGCCGGCCAGCTCCGTTGCCGGGTTGCGGGCTGGGTCGTAAAAAGCCTTGAAGCCCAGCAGCGCGCCGTCGCCGATCAGCTTGCGGCCGTAGCCGTTCACCGATTCGACCAGGGAGTCAATTAGCGCCTGGTTGATGGGCATGTCCATGTACTGCTGGCTGAAATAGCGGATGGACTCGTTGATGACATCGCCCACACGGCGCACGTTCTCGAAGTTGCGCATGTGGCTGACGGTCGGCCATGCGGCGGTGCGGTTGCCCCACAGGCGGAAGCCGCTGCCGAAGCTGGAGAACACCGTGGTGATGCCGACCTCGTTGAGCAGGTTCACCTCGGACTGGGCGTCGTCGATCCGCGCCGACAGCATGCGCTCCACGCCGATCACGCCGTCCAGTTCCTGATTTGAGCTGGACCACCAGAAGCCCTTGTCCAGATCGACCCTGGCGCGCAGGCCGGCGGCGCGCGCCGACAGCGGCTCCAGCCGCTCCACGTTGAGCACCGGGTCGTACACCTTCACATGCGGATAGCACAGGCGCACGCGGTCGCTGGACGTGTTGAAATTGATGGCGCCGGCCGGGCCGCGTCCGGCCAGCGCCTGGGCGAAGGTGGTGCCGATGGGGGCGTCGATGTAGGTCACGGCGTCCAGTTGATCGCTCATCGCGATCAGCTCCGTCGCCACCGAGTTCTGGGTGCAGAATGCCGGCGAGATCAGGATTTTGGCAAAGAAGCCGAACAGGTTGTATGTGTCCTTGAGCGCCTGCAGGCCGGTGCGCTCGCCAGCCGCGTTGACCGCGCCGATGATATCGGCCGCCGTGACCTTGGTTGGGTCGGCATAGTCATAGGTCGCCTTGGCGGACACGCCGTTGGCAATAGCGCCGGACTTCAGGCGGACCAGGACGCCCTTGATCGGGTCCAGGGTGTAATCGGTGTCTCTTACGTAAGTGACGTTGCCATCGACGCTCTTGAGCACCAGGTTGGCCACCGCGCCGTGCGCCAGGGATGCGCGCAGGGTGACCGGGTCGAACACTACCGGCTCATTGGGCATGGCGGTCTTGTGTATGGATGGGTCCAGCACGTTGACCACAATCACCGTCCCGGCGCCATGGTCGTAGATCGCGTCCAGCGCCTGGGGAATGGTGAAGCCGGCCAGTTGCGGGCCGAACTGCGCCGCGTCCTTCTCGGACAGCGACAGGATGGTGCCGTTCACGGGGCCGGTCGGCGCGGTGCCGATCAGGCCGATGACGGCCGACTTCACCGTGCGAACCGGTCGCGGGCCGCGTTCGACTTCGATGGTTTCCACGCCGTGCAAATAGTTTGCGCTCATCGCCTATTCCTCCGATTCAAAATGAGTAATGCCCTGCGCCGTAATGCGGCAGTGGATAAATTGCCTGCTGACCAGGCCGGCTTCGTTCAAATAGTCGAGGGCAAATTCGCATTCTTCCGGGGCGTGACCGAGCGTATGGGTCAAATCGCGGTAGTAGCCGTTTTTTTTCTCGCGCCGCAGGACGTACAGAGTCCCCAGGATGGCGCGGCGAATGACTTGTTGCCGAACGATGAAAGCACGATCAGACATTCGCCTCTCCTTTGCCCTTGGCCTGCTTGATCGGAGCGAGGGCGAGCGGCACCAGGTGAGCCAGGGCCAGCAGCGTCCTGGTGTATTCATGCTCTTCCGGCAGGTCTACTTCCTTGCCGGTGTGCAGCATGACTTCGCGCGCGTGTTCGCCGTCCCGCAGCGTCACGCCGCTGGGCGGTCCCTTGTACAGAAATTTCATGTGTTTTCCTCGTAGGTAACGTTGGTAAGAAGGGGGCCGCTGTCGGGGTCGGCATCCTCGACCTGCATGGCATCGGCGGCGAAATCAACCGCGTACTGCCACAGGCCGGCAGTTTCGCCCAGGAATTTCTCGGACAAGGCGCGCACCTTGCGGCAGTCCGGCGGGCGGAAGCCCACCATTGCCTGGCGCACCAGGTCAAGCACATCGACCGCGCCGCCCCGGCCGTTGAGCTGGCGCAGGATCACGGTCACCGACAATTTCACCAAGCGCGGTTGCATCACATGGGTGAGGTCGGCCGTGTCCCCGAAGTCGCTGCCGGCGTAGGTCACCAGTAGCGCGCCCCTGGGATGGTTGAGCCGGTAGGCGGTCGGCTGCTCGGGAAAGTATTCGACGGCCAGGCCGGGCAGCGTCGCCCGCAGACGCGCTACCGTGGCGTCGATCATTTCCAGGGTGGTAGCCATCAGTAACGGCCCAGAAAATCGGAGTCGAAGCGGCGCCGGCGGGCACGCACCTTCACCTCGCCCGGCTCCGGCGCCGCTTCCCCGGTGGGCATGCCCAGGGTCAGCTTGCCGTCGCGGATCGATTCCAGCATGCTCAGCGCGGCCTTGTAGGTACGCGTGACGGCGTCCGGCAGATCGCTGCCTTCCGGCCGTCTGGCGTACAGCCAATGCCGCGCCAGGTTGACCGTCACATCCTTGACAACGGATGGAACCTGCGCCAGCGGCAAGGTGTAGCGCCCACGCAAATGGGCATCCACCAGCTCCTCGGCCTGGCGCACGGCTTCCTCCACCACGGCAAGGTTGACATCGGTGGCCGCCGTGTCGTCGCTGGACAGCCAGATCAACGTCTGTGCCGGCACGGTGAGCTGAAGGTCGCCCAGGGAGCAGTAACGCACTTTAAATGCCCCGGACGATGCGAATCAGGTCGCCCGCGCCCGTTGCGGCGTCCCAGGCGATGCCATTGGCCGCGCCGGCCGCCTTGGTGATGGCGCGGCCGGTGGCATCCGACTGGACATCGGCGCCGGCCGCAATCGCTGCGCCGGCTTCGACCAGGATCACGCCCAGGAGGTTGGCCGGCGCCATGTTGTTCGCATCGGTGTCCGCCTCCACCACGCCCAGCGCCTTGGCGCCGGCGGCGCACACATTCCCGTCGAAGCCGACGAAACGCTGGCGGGTCAGGTTGGCGGCGGCGAGAACCGAGGCCACCAGGATTACTTGCTGTGCTTTCATTGCTTGGCTCCTTCGCCTTGGCCGCTGTCCTGGCCGTCACTGCCGGACTTTCCAGCCCTGGCCTGCTTGGCGGGTGCGGCCTCCGGTTGCGCCTGCGACACCACCGGTTCCAGCCAGCGGCGCTTGGCGGAAGCTTCCTGGTCGCCCAGCTCAATCAGGCTACCCTCCGGGTAGCGCTGGCCATCGTGGTGCAGATCGATGCCGCGTACTTGATAGGTCTTCATGCTGATGGTGTCCTTATTGGTTCGTGTCGGCGATCAGGTAGCCGGCGTCGGCGCCCACGACCACGACCTTGTAGTTGTCGGTATGGCGGACGTACATGACCTTGCTGCCTTCGCCGTCGTACTTGTCGGTTTCCGGCATGCCCTTCTTGCGCAGGGTGTAGCCGAAGGACGGCACATCGTGGTCGTTCGACTGGCCAGCGCCGGGCTTCGCCACGTAGGCCAGCACGACGTTGTCGCTCCAGATATCGCCGGTGGCGCCCAGTCCGTTGCTGGCCAGGGCTTCGCCGATGAAGATGTTTTCGATACCCCACAACGCTTTGAGATGTTCGACAGTAATCAGCTTGCGCTCGGTGGCCCCCAGGGCCGCGCCCAGTTTGGGGTGGAACTTCAGCGCGGCGTAGGTGGCGGCGCCGATGACGGCCGTGTTGGGGCGCATGCCGGTGCGCTGGCGGATCACTTCCTTGCCGTCTTCCACGTCCTTGATAGGGTCGCCGCCGCCATTGCTCCACTGGCTGGAGCCGGACAACGTCACCTTTCCACCGGACAGGTAAGTGGAGGGAGTCTGCGCCAGACGGGCGCAGGCGAATTCGCACCCCAGGTCAATGGCGTCTTTTACGCGCCGCGCCGCCTTGGCTTCTTCGTTGAACATGGACTCGGCCTGTTCACGGTAGTCCACCGGGTACGCCAGATCGTGTTCGCGCAGTACGACATCCAGGGTATCCGGTTCATCCGCGATCATTACATTGGACTTGGCGCGGATGGCGCGCTCGGTGTCCCACAAGCGGAACGCTTCCTTGCCGAACAGCGGGATGATGCCGGACTCCTTGTCCAGTTCGGCCACCGGGAACAGGTTCGCCCCGATGTACTGCGCGTTGCTATAGCCACGCGCAAGGCTGGTCAGTACCGGATCGACGATCCGGAGTTTTTTCATGCGATCTGCCATGACAGATTCCTTATAGTTGGGAAGTGTTTACAGGAGCCGGCGCACGGCCTGCTCGTAGGGAATGTTTTTTTCGGCGGCCAGGTCGGTGGCGCGCATATGCAGGGCGAGGCGATCCGGGTCCGTCGATTTCTCGGCAAATTCGGCAACGTCGGCGCCGCCGTTCGTGCCCGCCTTGTTTTTGGTCGCGGTTTCGCCGAACTCCACCACTTTCGGCATATCGCCCAGGAAGGACTTGAAGGCGCCCGCCAGCGCTTGCTTGTCGCCGCCTTCGCCGAATTCCACGACGGTCTCGCCGTCGGCGAAGTCCAGGAAGGCGACGACCACGCCCTTGTGCTTTGGCGCCAGCTTGCCGTCGCCCACCAGTTGCTCGGCATAGGCCAAGTGTTCGCCATGGCGTTTCGTGGCCGTCGCGGCCCGCTCCTTGGCCTCCGCCGCTTCCAGCTTCTGTTTCAGCTGGGCGTTCTCGGTTTCCAGCGCTGCTCTCTGTTCAGGGGTCACGTGCTTCTCCTCTTTGGGTGGGGTATTGGCGGGAAGTGCGCCCGCCGGCGCTTGCAATTGGGGATCGGCGAAGGCGGCGCGGGGCGCGTCGTCATCCTGGCGCGCGGCCTCGCGGATCGCTTCGATCTGATAGTCCGGCACAACCAGGTCGGCCGCTTCCTGGCCGAACTTGGCCAGCAGCCATTCACGCATGCGGCGCCACAGCGTGGCGTTGGCCTCCATGCCCCAGTCGCCGAACTCGATCACGCCTTCCTCGGCTTCGGCGAACTCGGCTTGTTTGAGGCCCTTTACGGCCGGCGCCTGTGCGCCCAGGAAACCGACATGGCGCAGGTAGTAGGCGCCCGGCGCTGGATTGTTGGGGGCGTCCGGCATGTAGAAACTGGCGCTGATCTTCTTGTAGCGGCCGGCGGTCACCAGCTCGGCGAAGCTGGCATCGACCTGATGCTGTTCCGCCGACAGGCCGTCAGCGTCGGCTACCAGTTTCTTCACCCAGCCATAGGCCGGGCCGTCGTGCTTGGGGTGGCCGATGACAATGGGCGCCTCGTGCCGGGCTGGATCGTAGGCACGAGCGCATGCCGCCAGGTCGGCTTCGGAGAATTCCAGCGTCACACCGGACATTGCGGTCTGGCGGCCGGGCTTGAAAATGTGGAGGAGTTTGGTGGAGTTCATGCCGCCATGATCGGGCGGCAGGACGGTATGGTCTTTTAATCGACCTTACAATTTCCAGGTAGGTTGCGATGTGCCGGGAGGAAAGAGCGCGGCATGCAACATCTAAAGCCTTTTTAAAGCTTTACAGCACGGCAATCGCGTCAAGTGGCAGCGTTGCGTGTCCGTATGGCCGCAACGCCGCCTGGGGGCTATATGCCGGTGGCGCCCTGCAGGTGCCGCAACACGGTGTCGAGCACTTCCTGGCGAGCCTCCGGCTGCAGCTTGTCGTCGGCCGTCATCGGCAGGTAGGGCCGGGCCGCGATGCTGACCTTGCGGTTGCGGCCGGCTTCGCCGCCGAACTGGTGGATGGCAGCATATTGCAGGCCGCTGCCGATCACCGCCTGGGCGCCGTTGTAGTCGGTGGCGACGGAGCTGGCCAACTGCCCGGTATGCTGCAGGATGCGGAAGCCAGCATCCTGGCGGCGCTGCGCCGCCGCCGTCAGCGATCCGTTCTTCTTGTATGCCTTGTCGCCGCCAAGGCGCATGTGCTTGGTCACCTCGCTCAAGGGCTTCCACTTCGGGCGACCTTCCGCCGCGAAGTTATCCTCGGCCACCTTGTGCAGTGCCTGGGCAATCTTGCGCATGGCCGGACTCAGGTCGCCGCCAACGCGCTCCAGGCGTTTAAGCGCGGCTTTCAATTCGCGGTCATCGACCGAGATGCTGACAAAGTCGCTCATTGCAGTTCCTTCCTGGCCAGCGCCGCCAGGTCGCCGGTGTAGCGTTTGGTATCCGGCTGCCAGGCTGCGGCGCCGGGGTTGTAGCTCCAGCCCACGTCCGGCGACACGGTGACCGCTTTGCCGGTGACAGGATCGACGGAGCGGTAGGTGGCCACTTCGCGCATTTCCCCGGTAGCCTGCGAAACCATGCGCATGGCGTGGCCCAGCTTGCCGTCCGACGAGTCGACCTGGATACCATCCCTGGCGAGGTTGTCACCGGACAGTGCCACGACGCGGCAGCGGCAACCCCACCCATTGGGCGGATAGAACGAACCCCAGAACGGATCGTCATGCCGGAATACCTTGCCGTTCATGGCGCGATGGCTGGGCCGCGTCAGCCCGTCCAGGATGGCGACATAACGCCAGTAGGGCCGGTCGTCCACGTTGGCCAACTGCGCCTGGAAGCGGCCGGCCATATACGCCGTTTGCAGATTGGTGCGGTAGATGGTCTTCAGGCGCCATTTGCTGCCCAGTTGCACCTGGTTGACTTCGCCCGTTTTCTCATCCACATGCTCTTGGCGGCCCCACCAGCCCTTGGCCTGCAGTACCGGCGTCAACTCTTTGGCGAACCAGGCGAAAGTCTTGCCCTCGGCCATGGCCTGGTGCACCGCGTCGCGGATGTCCTGAAGGATGTCCAGCCGGGTCACCTTGGCGACGGTGAACGCCTGCGCCTGGGCGTCCTGCCACAGTTCTTCCCAGTCCCAGGTGATGGCAAAGCCCTTGCTCTCCAGATAGGCGATGGCCTGCCGGGGCGGCAAGGTCATGCAATAGGCCAGGTCCGGTTTAGGCATGGAGGCGTCCCCACAGGTTGGCCGCGAAGATGGCGCGCGCCAGGCGCTGCTGCAGGCCGGCGGCGTCCATGGCCGGGTACAGCTCGGCCAAGGCGCCCAGCAGCTCGTCCGGCTGGGCGCCGTTGCTAACGCGCTTGAACAGCGGGGCCAGCATGGCCGCCATGTCGGCGCTCAGGTCTTCGACCGACAGCGCATCCAGGGCGGCGTCCAGCGCGTCCTGGTCGGGCGCCTCGCCGCTTTCGGCAAACTCAGCCGCGGCTGCCGCCGGCACGGCCGACTCCACCAGGTCGCCATCCTGCAGGTTGTATGCCCGCTTGAAGTAGGCCGGCGTCAGCCTCGCGCCGGCCCGAGTCAGCTTCTCGTCGCGCTCGGCCAGCACCTTGTCCACTTCCTCCTGCTCCCACATAGAGAACGCGGGGCGCGCGCCGCCGTTGAAATTGAGGTCGCAGGTCCAGCGGATCAAGGTATTCATCGCCTCTTGCACGATGGCGGCATCGCCGTCGCGGATGTCGCGCGTGACCTCGTGCCCGACCTGTGCCGACGCCTTGTTGCTGGTCGCTTCGGTGGTCTGGTTCTGCCCCAGCAGCGCGATCGACACTTCGGAGCGGCAGAAGTGCAGCAGCCGCTCGTATACGTCCGTGCTGCCCGCCTTGCCTGCAGCTTCCTTGATCTCGATGCTGGAGTCGTCGGGAATCACGGCCACGGCGTCCTGCACCATGTCTTCCAGGCTATCGAGCAGCCGGTCCGTTTCCGAAGTCGAGGCGCTGCGCGGATGCTTGCCGATCACCCAGGGAGCGCCGTACTTCTCGGTGAACTGCACCCAGAATTTAAGGCCGCCTTTCTTGAAGACGGTGGGCCAGAAGCACATGGACAGGTCGGCGAAGCCATACGGGTTGTCATAGGTGGCGTCCTGGCGCGGCATCAGGAACTTACGCTCAGGCAGCTCCTCGCCCTTCAAGGGGCTTTGCCTGGTGCGCATGCGCAGCTGGTTATCGTGGTCATAGACAAACCATTCGGCCGGCTTGCCGATCACGTCCACCGGCACGACGAAACCGCCGACCTTGCCCCACATGACTTCCATCGGCTGGTAGCCGTATAGCGCCGCGTCCAGCATCTCGGTGATGATCCTGGACGTGTTGAGGTCCGCGAAGATGCTTTCGACGGATTTGGCGATGCGGCTTTTCGCCTGGCCGCGATCAACTCCCCATTCCAGCGCCTTGACGGCGGCCTTGCGGCGCCGAATCGAGCCGCCCACGTGGGCGTCGGCGCGCAGGTCGCGGTAGACCTTAATGTCCTTGCCCTGGGCCTTGAGTACCGGGTCGGGGTTGGGCAGGTACATCCCCAGCGCCTGGAAATCGATGCTGCGCCCGCGCGTGGCGAATTGCTCGGAGAGCGGCTTGGCCGGCTCGCCGAACTGGACGAACTCGGTGGGGCTGACCCAAATGCCTTTGCTTTTCATTGATACCCTCGTGTGATTCTTGTGCCGGCGCGGCGGCGGCGCGATTTCGCCTTCACCGGACCCTTGTTGATTTCCCGGCTGGCGAAGTAGGCCAGAGCCACCGCCACGGCGGCATCGCCATGGCGCTTGCCCTGGTCCTCGCCAGTGGTGCGGGTGTCAGGAATGCGCGGCACGCCCTTGACGACCTGGATCGCGCGCATGTCGGCCAGCACGTCGGCATCGCGCGGCAGGTCGGCCAGCGTGCCGTCTTCCAGCGCCGCTTTCACGGGCGGCATATGCTCCCGATACCATGTCTCGGACAGCATGACCTGCTGAATGCGGGACGCGCCGTAGCGCTGCATGGCGAATTCGGCCAGGAACTGGCCGTTGCCGCGCGCGTCGAATGCGCCGCCGGTGAAATTGGGCAGCCGATCCAGCAGGTAAAAGGCGATTTGCTCTTGCTGGCGGAACGGCACATTGCGCAGTTCGATGATGAAGGGCACGCGGCGCACTAGGTTCTGCTGCTGGATCAGCGGCACATGCACGCTCAGGTCGCCGGTGCGGCCGAAGTCCTCGCCGTTGAAGGAGATGGCGTCCGCCGGCAGCGCGGCCAGCAGCGGCGCCACATGGCTTTCCAGCCAGTCGCGTGCCTCGGCCTTGCGGATGTCGTCGCCAAGCAGCTCGAAGTCCTTTGGGCATTCCCAGCGCAGCACCGGCGTGTTGGGCGACATGCGCGACTCGATCAGCGCCCGCGACAGCCAGGTACCGCCCGAGTTGGCCGGCACGCAGTCCAGCTCTTCCTCGGCGCCGGCCCCGTAAAAGGCGTACACGTCGGCCATCCAGGCGGCCTGTTCGTCGGCGTTCCAGTCCTTGCCCAGGCGCAGGCAAACGCGGCGATACAGGCCGTCATCGACCGCTTCCTGGAACGTCACGCGGTGCAGCGTGCCCTTGCGCTTGCCGGCCCGGATGTCTTTCACCAGGTCGTTGAACGGGTTGTCGTCGCCGTTGTGGGTGGAGATCACGCGCACGCGGCCACCCCAGATCAACATGGCCAGTGCCGCTTTCAGCAGTGCATCCAGCTGCTCATGGAAGGCTGCCTCGTCGATAACGATGGTGCCCTGACGGCCGCGCAGGTTGGACGGCCGGCTGGTCAGTGCGACAATGCGAAAGCCCGAGGCCGGGAAACGAATAGTAAAGGTCTTGATGTGCTTGTCATCCTCGTCTTCCTCCCACAAGCCTTCCTCGATTTCCCCGGCTGCGTAGTTGAACACCCGCGCCCACATCGCGCATGCCTGGATGTATTCGATGGTCATGTCCTGGTTATAGGCGATGTAATACACGTTCTGGCCGCCGGCGGTGCGGCTGGACGCCGCCGTCAGCACGTTGTCGGACGCTTCGCCCCAGGTCAGGCCGGTGCGGCGGCTTTTTTCAATCACCTTGAGCGGCGACGTGTCCGCTACCCAGCGCTGTTGATAGGCCATCAGCGCCGCAGGCATCTCGGCCGCTGCCGTGTCCGGGATACGGACAGGAACCCTGGTCATCCGGCCACCCCGAGGATTTCACGGCGCATCAGCGCGACGGACTCGGCGGACAGCCCGCCTTTCTGGGCGATTTTCTCGACGCTGGCCGCCGCGGCTTCGGCGCGGCTCCGCACTTCGACCTGGAATTTCTTCAGGTTGACGGAAGCCCGGCTCAGCGTGGCGATGTTTTTGGCTGCCGAGGACAGCAGGTTGATGCGCTCGGCCGGGTCGATATCCTCGTCGGTGGCCTCTTGCAGGTTGATGATGCTCTCGAACAGTTCGGTTTGCACCAGGGCGATGACCGCCTCGGAACGCGCGTCCTGATCGTCGGCCGCGCCTTCGGTCAGCATGCGCGCCGCCTGCGTGCTGGCCTTGATGGCTGCGAAACGGCGCTCCAGCTTCTGCCCGTAGCGGTGGATGACCGACTTGCTGAGCTGGAAGCCCTTGTCGCGCAAAGCGTCTTCCAGCATCCGGTAATCGCTGAAGTTGCCGTCAACCAGCGCCGCGTCCAGCCAGGCGCGCACCGCCTTCGGCAGTTGGTCGATACTGCTGCGGCGAGGCATTACGAACCCGCCCAGTACTTTGCCGGCCGCGAAATACCCGGCTCGCAGTCGATAGTGTATTCGGCGATGTCAACGCCGAAGCGGGTCAGATCGCTCCACCAGCGGCCGCTGGGTTCCTTACGCAGCTTCACCAGTTCGCGGTCCGCCAGGTAATCGAGCTGCTGCCGTACTTCGAGCGGGGTCACATCGGGATAGATCGAGCGCATCGTCTGCTGCACGATCTCCTCGACCACTTCCTGGGGCCGGGCGTTGTACAGGGCCAGGATCAGATACCAACGCAGGGACTCGCGGCGAACTTTGGTTTGGTCAATCATCGGGCAATACCTTTCAGTTGTAGGTTTTCAATTTTTAATGCAACGGCGTCGAGCTTGGCCTCGATTACTGTCTGGTTGCGGACATAGTCTTCCCGGCGTACGTACTGCAATGGCAGATCGGCCTGGAAGCGCAGGAAGTCGCGCTCCAGGTTGGCCCAGCCCTCGGCCTCGCGCCGGTTCTGCTCGATGACGGTGGAGAATTTTTCATCCCAGTGCTTGCCCGCGTCCTCGCGCGCCTTCTCCATGGCGGCGAAACGCTCGTCCAGCCTGCGGTCAACCTGGTTGAGCAGCACCTTGCCGGCGGCGAAGGTGAAGCCCAGGAAGGTGATCAGCAGCGATACCAGCTGCCAGAATTCCACTTCGACTTTCATGGAGCCTCCGTTTTCAGCTGCAAGTCGATCAGGCGGTTCAACTGGGACTCCATGTTGCGGCAGCGTGCGCCGTAGTCGGCGATGTGGCCGAGGATGTCGGCTTGCTGTATCCCGGAGTCAAGGGCTTCGGCGGCGCCGGCCGGGTCGTCAAGTTCTCCGGGAGGATCGGACGGGGGCACGGGACTGGCGCCGGCGGCGCTGATGGCGTCGTTCCACACGCTGGCAAAACCACGGGTGAAAACACAGCGAGGAGCAGGCTGCAAAGGCGCATCCGGCGCCGGGCGGTATTGGGTGGTGACACGGGGGATTCTCCCTTTAAGTTGTTGGGTTTCCTGGGCGTGAGCGCTACGCTCGGCATCGAGCTGGCGGCCCAGTTGCTTGGCAGCCGCAGTCAAGGCGTACTCTTTTTCGCGTGCCTGCGCATTAGCGGCGGCGGTGGCAGTCGCATGGTCGCGTGTCAGCTTGGCCAGCGCCGCATCGCCATCGGCGCTGGCCACACGATGGCCGAGGGCGTAGCCGCCGGCACCGCCCAGGAGCGTGGCGACAGCAGCTGCGCCCAGGAGCGCGGGTATGGAATTCACGAAGGCCGGAGCGGTCAAGACGTTCACAGGCTGACTCCCTTGTTGCTGAGGACGCGCAGCACGGCGTTGGCGACCGGAAGCGCGACGGCGAGCGCAGAGTAGAAATTGACCGGCAGCAGCGGCTGGAGCAAACCCCAGCTGGCCTCCAGCGCTATGAGTCCGGCGGCGATGGCGTTGAGCCACAAGGTTTTGCTGGTGAACCAGCGCTTCCTGTTCATTGCGGCACCGCCCGTTGCAAGGGCAACTCGAAGTGGGGGAATTCGCGGAACGGCGCGTCCGCGCGGCCGTACCAGTTCAGGCCCAGCGCCATGCCGATCTGGCCGGCCTGCTGCCATGCCGGGTGCTTGTCGCTCCACATGGGTTTGCCCGCCACCATCGGCACGATGTCGAAGGCGCGGGATGACGGCTGGCCGTCCAGGGTGGTGACATTGTGGGCGGACTGGCCGCCGCGCGCGTTCGTGACACGCGGGCCGGGATGGCCGTTGCGGCCTTGGCTGTAAAGCTGGTCCTGCTCGGCGGCGGTACGGTAGGTACAGGTGACCAGGATATCCAGTCCGACCGCCGCGCAGCGCCGCAGAAATTCGCGGCAGACCGGTTGCAGGTCGGGGTGAAGGTCTTCGAGTTTGCGGCTAGGCATTTGCCCCTCCAGAAATGAACATGCCCCCATAATCGGGGGCATGCCTGGCGAGGTCTTTTAATGCCGTTTAAGGCGTGGCGCCAGCGTGGAGCAGGTCTTCGCGTAAATCGACAGCTTGGGAAAATGCGCGTTGCCACCAACGCACCTTGACTAATTCCTCTCTCGGGTAGCCCATCGCGCGCATCTGCTCGTTATGGCAGATCACGTCCAGCACACGCAACACGGGCGGTTCCTCGGCCTCAATGGACAAGCGCGCATCGATGACCCCCCGCAGCAACGTTTCGCTGGGTTGCTCCAAGGACAAACGCTTTTCCAATTCAATGTACTGGCGAACGAAATCCGAATGGGCACGCGCTCGTTGCGCGGAACCCATAACCAGGTTGATTGCGGACAGAACGGTGACTACGCCGGCGGCGGAAAGAGCCAGGACTTTGTAGTCCTGTTCCAGTACTCCAAACACGGCCGTCGAACCGAAAATGACCGAAACCATATTGGTCATCTGGTCGAGTCGGTCGAAGAAGGCGCGCCGCCGCAGGTGATAACGGATCGAGCGCCGAATATCGAACGACTGGTTGTGCCACTGGATGTCAAGATTTTCCATTTTTGTTGTTCCGATTCGGCGGCGGCGGCGGTGGCAGCGTGTTCATTACTTCGAAAATCGAGCCACGACCCTCACTGTAGTTGTGATTCGACTCCGACTTGTTTCGGTCCGAATTGACGCTGTCACGCGTCGTGTTCGAATTGCCGGTATCCGGTACTGAAGTGTTTTTCTTATCGTTGCTCATCATGCGTTTCCTATATTAACGGTTTCAAGGTCCGTCGTGGTTGAAAAACAATTCCTGATATTGCTCAAAAAATACCCATCCTGACCACCTCATCCAGCCTCGTCCGGCCCTTGGTCGTTGGCGAGTCAGTGCGCATCCCTTAACCCGCTTTGAAAAACACAACCGAATCAGCCAACGAAAATGGAAACTCTTTCGTCAGGAGCCCCCATGAATCGGATATACAACATGTTTTTCAAGGGCCTGGATCGGTTGGCGCCGGAGCACCAGCCAAGGGAAGTTACCCCTTCGACTGCGAGGGGCGAACCGCCAGATCAGGACATGCCTCCTCCAGCAGACCGAGCATTGCGTCGATACCGTCTTGGGCTTGAACGCCGAGTCCATCGTTTGAATGCTGCGACCCGGCAAGCTGCCAGCATCGCCGGAATTCCGTAGCAAACGCTGCCTGGTTCGGATGCGAACGCACCAGCGACAGCAATGCCATCTCCAGCACCAGCATCTTGCCGGCTTCAAACTGTGCGTTGTCTCCTAGCGCGGCAACGGAAACCGCCAACGACTTGATGTGCTCTTCACCCATCGTTTCTTTCCTCTCAGTTGGTTATTATTGCCGACTTTCCCTGCACTCATTCCCTGTGGTAGCAGCGCTGCGCGCAACCACACAAGAGCTGCGGCGCGAGCATCCTGACGCGATAAGCACCATGCGAGAAACGAATGCGCGAGCGAGGCAACTACTGCTCCGCAAGCGGTGGACTGGTGACGTGAATAGCGTCGGGCGCCGCGTTCCCGTGTACCTTCGTAAGGTCGCCATCCTCCCGCTGCGGTCGCCTACGCGTGGCGGCCGACTTCTTGTTGCCGGACCCCGACGGCTTGAAGGCTTTCCACTGCGGAACGCTGGCGCCGTTGGCCAAGGCGCACTCCAGGTCCGCCGTGCCTGGGCTATCGACAATACTTCCCAATCCATACGATTTTCCGTTGTACTCGCACACCTGTAGCCTGGCCTCGGCCCACTGAATGGCGGCGCCTTTCCTGATCGTCTGGTAACCGAAGTAGGCGGCCGCCGGCACGGATGCCACGGCCAGCAGACAGGACAATATGGCGGCGCGGCGGCTGCGGGAGATGGCGGCGCGCGCTGCGTCGCATTGGCGGCAGGCTGGCGCCGGACGGTTGCCTCGCTCCTGCGCCGTCCTTGCATTGGCAAGCGCCTCCGTTAGTTCGCCAGACTGCTGGTGGTATTTTCCCTCGAGGCTGCTGTACGCGGCCTCCAGCTTTTTCACGCGGGTAGCGCGCTCCCCGCTCTGCGCTGTCAACGTGGTCAGCGCGCTGGCGGACTGGTTCAACTTGGCCTGCAGCACTGCGACCTCGTCCGCCCGCAGTCGTGCGCGCAGGGTGGCGTTCTCGATCAGCAACTGCAGGATGGCCTCCGCTGGCCGGAACTGTTCCAGGTGCATCACCTCGATATTGTCCGTGCCCAGGATGCGATGAATCGTTATCCAGGTCTGCCGGCCGGACTCGCCGAACTCCTCGTCCAGCTGCTTCACCAGGTTGTTCAGCGTCCGTCGCTCGTCCTTGGTCAAGGCCCTGCGGTGGGCATGGTTGATGACGATGTTGCCGTTACTGATGACAGGGGCATTGTGGACGATATCCGCCTGGATCGCCTGGCCGACGTCTCCTTCGAGCGTCTGCTTGTTCATTTCTTCTTGCCTTTCCCCATGTCGAACGTAATGCCGGTCTGATCGAGGTTGCCTTCGACTTTGACGGACTGTCCCACGGAGCCTTTGAATATCATCGCGCCGCTTGCCTTGTCGCCAAGCAGAACCCGCACTGCGGCATCGCGCAATCCTTGCGGGCTCGATCGGTATCTCATTAGCAGCATTTGCTCGTCGTCCGCAAGATCCGATGCTTTCCCACTTCCCAGCACGAGCCAGTTGGCATCCACCCCCGTCTTTACCAAGATCTTTACAAGCATATCTTCAGGCAATTTTTGCCGTTCGGCCAAGACATCCTTCAGACGTTGCGGCTTTTCATCCAATAGAGCCGCGAACTCTGGAACGCTCATCCCAGACATCAATTCTCGAATTCTTTGCGCAATCGACATATTTTCCACTTTACATGGTGGAATATTTCCACTATTCTTTTACTCACACCGTCCTACCACGAACGGCAACTAAGTCGGCACCCTGCAAGGCGCCGCCCGCCCCAGACAAGGAGCATTTATGCAACAACGTACCGCAACCGAGGCTCGCGCCGAACTGCAAGCCAAGGGCATTTCCATTACCCAGTGGGCCATCGCCCACAAGTTCTCGCCTAACCTCGTTTTCGAGGTTCTGGGCGGCCGCAAGAAATGCGTGCGCGGCCAAGCCCATGAAATCGCGGTCAAGCTGGGCCTGAAGGTCGGCGAGATCGCCAGCCCAATGGACATCGACTACAGCATTTCATCCGCTGGCGCCGACCGCAGCAACATCGGCCGCCGCCCGAAAGCCGTCACGGCATGAGCCACCTCAATAGTGCAGGCTTCATTGCTGACGCCCCGATTCTTGGCGCCAGTTACGTGCGGCATCCAGCACATCAGCCATTTCCAGCAATGTCTTGCGCGCCGTCGCCAAATGCAGCACCGACTGAGATGTTGGCCGCAACTGCACCCGAAGAGCATTTGCAAACTGGGAGCCATCAATGAAATCGGCTTCTTCCAACATCGCCGCCAAAAGCATAACCGCCCGGCCGACACCTTCAATCCGTCCAGCCAGCTCGTTGAAATCCGTGGTGCTCATTATCCGCTCCGGTGTAATTATCCGCCGACCATTCTACAGATTGCAAATTTATTGCAAATGTGCAAAAAAGATATTTATTTGGAATCAACTTTTTGGCCGTGCTGAAGGGCATTCCAAATGACCCGCCGCAATTGGAAGCGCATTCAGCCGCATAGCCTCCGCCATGCTCTGGAGCTGTGCAAAGACTTCGCCAGGGAGCGCCACAGCATGTCCGTGGAGCGCATCGCCGAGCGCATGGGCCTGGCCGATCACTGGACCCTCTACAAGTGGTTTCAGAACGGACGCATGCCCGTCAATCTGGTGCCGGCATTCGAGGCCGCGTGCGGCATCGACTTTGTCACCCGTTGGCAGGTGTCCGGCGCTGGGCGCCTGCTAATCGCCATCCCCACCGGACGCAATGCGACCGCAGAAGATATGCAGGTACTGCAAGAGGTGATGCATACCGCCGCCGGTCAACTGCTGCTGTTCTACGCAGGCAAGGCTGCGGCTGGCGATGCCCTTGCGGCTATCCAGCATGCGATGGAAGGACTGGCCTGGCATCGCGGCAACATCGAAAAACACGGCCAGCCTGAGCTGGACTTTGAGGAGGTGCGAGATGAATAGCAACCTCGAACTTTCGCTCAGCTACGCGCTTGCCAAGCAGGTGCCCGACATGCAGCGCGGCTTTCGCATCGAGACCGCCTATGGCGCTATCGAGGTCGAAGAGGACGACGCGCTGGCCTTTGCCGCGCTGACCGAACGCCTGCTGAAAATGAAGCTCGCCGCATTGAAGGAGGCTAATCATGAACGCTGACACTAGAACGACCAGCCAGTCCGCCGGCAAGGTGCTGGACGTGCTGAACGTCTTATTGATGCATTTTGCACATGGCCTGACGCCAACCGAACTGGCTAAGGCAACCGACCTGTCGCCGTCGAACATCACGCGCTACGTGGCCACGCTGGAAGAAAAGGGCTTCGCCGAACGCATCTCGGAAACCAGCCGCATCCGCCCCTCCGTGAAGCTGGCCCAGCACGCCGTTGCGATCATGCGCAGCATGGACAGCGCACGCAGCCGCCTGGACGAAATCACCAACCGCATTACCACCCCACGATAAGGAAAATCACTGTGGCACGAAAAGCTGAAACCAATCAACCAAACGGCATTGTTGTTACTGCCGCAGACACGCCAAACTTGCCTGCTATGGCGGACGCGGTCAATGTCCTAGCGGCCCACTCAAATGCCGTAGCCAAGCAGTTTGGAGATGGCCACCAGTACGACCGCACCCGCTTGGTCAATGAGACCCGTTTCTATATGGCGCAGAGCGCCGAGGCGATGCTGGAGGCCGGAAAGAGATTGATCGTGCTGAAGGAGAACGAGCCACACGGAGAGTTCATGGAAATTGTCCAGCAGCTTGGTCTTGTACATCGTACAGCCCAGCTAATTATGCAGGCGGCGCTCAAATATCTTTCCCCGTCGCTGGCGTCAAAAGCGCAAACGTTTGCGCATTTGAGTAAGTGCAAACTCTTTGAATTGATGACTGAAAGCGACGACGAATTGGTCAGCCTGGCTGACGGCGGCACTGTAGCCGGGCTGAAACTGGACGATATCGACCGCATGACGGTCCGCGAATTACGCCACGCCCTGCGCGAATCCAAGGAAAACGCCGAGGCCCAGGCTCGCCTTCTATCCGACAAGAACGAGCGTATCGACCAGTTGGATGGAAAGATAAGCAAGTTGCAAAAACACCTGAAGTCGATGCCGCCGCCGGATGTTGCCGCAGAAATGCGGAGCGAGGCGGCACAGGCCGCGTCCGTGGCCGAAGTGAGTATCCGGCGTCTGCGCGCCGGCTTCGCCTCGCTGCTCGAACATGGCGAACAGCATGGCATCCCGCACGGCGACCTCATGGCTGGTCTGCTTTGCCAGTTGGAACTGGCTATCCGCGAGCTGCGCAGCGAGTTCGACATCAAGGCTGTCCCGGACGGCGAGGCCATGCCGGACTGGATGCGGGAGGATACGCCACTCGCCGCCGGAGCGTAAGCCTTGAGTGCCGTCCTGACTGAACAACTCGTCGCCGTGGCGCAGGCTGCCCGCAACGCAGGGCATGGCGGCAAAGGCCCCATCTACGAAACGGCATGCCAAAACCTGGGCATTTCCTACGCAACCCTACAACGAAAACTAAAGGAAGTTACTGTGACAGATCGCCGCAAACGCCGCTCGGATGCCGAACAAAGCGCCCTGACGCGGGACGAGGCAATGATGGTCTCGGCGTTGCTGATGGAATCCACCAGGAAGAATGGAAAACGTCTTTACTCGGTGCCTGACGCGATGACGGCACTGCGTGCTAACGGCATGATCCGCGCAGAACAGGTGGATGCGGAAACCGGCGAAATCCGTGCGCTGTCCGATAGCACAGTGCAGCGCGCGCTGCGCATGTACGGGCTGCACCCGGACCAGCTGTTGGCGCCAGCGCCGGTGACCGAGTTGGCCAGCCTGCATCCAAACCACGTTTGGCAAATCGATGCCAGCTTGTGTGTGCTGTATTACCTGAAGCCCACAACCGACCGCAAGGCCAATGGCTTGCGCGTCATGGATCACGCAGAGTTCTACAAGAACAAGCCGCGCAACGTGGCGCGGATCGCCAGTGATCGGGTCTGGAGTTATGAAATCTCGGACCATGCCAGCGGCTGGATTTATGTCGAATATGTGATGGGTGCCGAGTCGGGCGAGAACCTGTGTTCCGTGCTGATTAGCGCCATGCAGGAGCGCGGCGGCGCCGACATGTTGCACGGCGTGCCGCGCATCCTGATGCTGGATGCCGGCTCTGCAAATACCGCCGCGATGACTCGCAATCTGTGCCGCGCCCTGGGCATCGAAATGCTGGTCCACAAGGTGGGCAACGCGCGTGCGACTGGCCAGGTGGAAAATGCCCGCAACATCATCGAACGCAAGTTGGAGCCGGGCCTGAAGTTCCAGCCGGTCAACGATCTGGACGAACTCAACGCGCTGGCGCGGAAGTGGCGTATGCACTTCAACGCGACCGCCATCCACAGGCGGCACGGCAAAGCCCGCAGCGACGTATGGCAGTCGATTCTGGCGAGCCAGTTAATCAAGGCGCCTTCGGTAGATGTGTGCCGCGAGCTGGCGATTGCCGAACCCGAAAGCCGCAAGGTGACGCCGAAGCATCGCGTGTCGTTCCTGGGCCGTGAGTATGACGTGTCGTCCGTGCCAGGCGTGATGGTGGGTGAAAAGCTGATGATTACCCGCAATCCGTGGCGGGACGACGCCGCCCAAGTGGTGCTGATTGGCGACAGCGGCCACGAAGTTTTCCATGTGGTGAACGAAGTAGTGAAGTCCGAATTTGGCTTTGTCGAGGGGGCAGCAACTATCGGTGAAAACTTTAAAAGCCATGCGGAAACGCCCGCGCAGACCGCGCTCAAGGACATCGAGCAGCTTGTCACCGGCACGACTTCGCAGGCCGAAGCCGCCGCAGCACGGAAAAGTAAGGCCATTCCATTCGGTGGGCGATTTGATCCCTACAAGCATATCGAAGACACCACGCTGCCGACCTACTTGCCGCGTCGCGGGACCGCCCACGATCTTCTGGCGCCGAGTGTGGAATACCCGCCACTGTCGCACGTCGAAGCGGCAAAACGCCTCAAGCCGCTGGTGGAGGCAGCGGGCGGCAACTGGACTGGCGAACGCTTCCAATGGCTGGCGCAGCGCTTCCCGGCCGGCGTGCCGGAAGACCAGTTGGACGACTTGGTGGCCGAACTGACCGGCCCAGTCCAGGGAATGAAAAAACCGCTGCGCGTCGTCGCGGCATAACGAGGAGAACGCGATGCTGAATCTGAAAAACGTACTGCAAGCGGCCCACATCAAGCAGGTTGACCTGGCCAAGCACCTGGGCATGTCGCAGGCGACGGTGGCGCAAATCGTTAACCATGGCGAATGGCCGAAGAGCCTGGACGAACTGGAGCTGCGCGCACGCATCCGCCAGTTCCTGCAGGCCGGCGCCGTGTCCGATGCCGACCTGGACACGGCCTTTGACGAGGTGGAGAGCGCCACGCTGCGGTCCAAAACCAAGAACAAACCTGACATCAACCCGGAGGAATCCATGCTGCTGCGCAAACAAACCCTTTCCCCAGCCACCCGTAAGCACTTCGGACTGTTCCGCGACCCGTTCAGCGACGAGGCCATCCAGTCGCATGAGGACATGTACGTCAGCCCGGACATTCGCTATGTGCGCGAAGCCATGTTCCAGACCGCCAAGCACGGCGGCCTGCTGGCCGTCGTCGCGGAGTCCGGCGCCGGCAAGACGACCCTGATGCGCGACCTGGAGGACCGCATCCTGCGCGAGAACCAGCCGATCATGCTGATCCGCCCCTACGTGCTGGCGATGGAGGACAACGACCAGAAGGGCAAGACGCTGAAGTCCACGCACATCGCCGAGGCCATCATGGGGGCGGTGGCACCGCTGGAGAAGGCTAAGAGCAGCCCGGAGGCGCGCTTCGCTCAATTGCACAAGGCGCTCTGCGAAAGCCACGCGGCCGGCTACCGCCACTGCCTGGTAATCGATGAGGCGCATGCGCTGCCGCTGGCCACCCTCAAGCACCTGAAGCGCTTCTTTGAATTGGAAATGGGCTTTAAGAAACTGCTGTCGATCATTCTGGTCGGTCAGCCTGAGCTGAAGGTCAAGCTGTCCGAGCGCAACGCGGACGTGCGGGAGGTGGTGCAGCGCTGCGAAATGGTCGAACTGGCGCCGCTGGACGGTGCACGTCTGGACGAATACCTGAAGTTCAAGTTCGCCCGCATGGACAAGCCGGTGGCGGACGTAATCGACGCCGGTGGCATCGAAGCGCTGCGCGCCAAGCTGACCATCAGTACCACCCGCCGTGAACGCCAGGAAGCGGTATCCCTGCTGTATCCGCTGGCTGTGGGCAATCTCCTGACCGCGTGCATGAACTTGGCCAGCGAAATCGGCGTGCCGGTGGTGACGGCCGACGTGGTCAGGGGCGTTTGACATGACCGCCCGTCTGCAACTGATTGACATGCCCGCGCTGGAGCATCGTCACCACGCGCCACGGGTGTTTACCGCAGCCTTCCAGACACAGCTGGCGCAACTCAATCAGGCGGAGCGGGCATTGCGCGGCCTCGACCTGCGCGTGCTGTGGCGCCGGCTGGGTGACCAAGGGCCACAGGTGCGCATCGAACGCCAGAAGGATCAATCCCTGGCGCCGCTGCTGGACCAGATGGGGCCGAGGTCTTTCGTCAAGGTGCTCGGCGGCACACTGGTTTCAGGGGCATTTCAAGGCGTGGCCGTGAGCTGGATGGAACCAGCATAAGTAATTAGATATTTCAACAACATGAAGGAGTAACAGATGCAAAACACAATCCCCGCCGGTTATTGGGTAAAGGCCAATGGCGAGCTGACACCGGAAAGCATGGTGAAACCGGTGGACCGTATGCGCGACCAGTTGGTTCGTGAGCTGGTGGCCAAAGCCAAGATCGTCGCCGGCAACGTCAGCAGCTTCAAACTGGGCGCCTTTGCCGACATCGGCGCCTTCGTCCAGATGAGCGCAGAGCACTACAAAGCCAAGCTGGGAGGGGTGAAAGGCAATGTCACGCTGCTGTCCTACGACGGCCGATACAAGGTGGTCAGGCAAATTCAGGAGCAGATGGCGTTCGACGAGCGCCTGCAGGCGGCCAAGCAGCTGATTGACGAGTGCATCCAGACCTGGGCCGTGGGCAGCAGCGACGAAATCAAGGCGCTCATCAACGACACCTTCCAGGTGAACAAGGAAGGTGAGATCAACGTGCCGCGCGTACTAGCGCTGAAGCGCCTGAACATCGCCAACGAGAAATGGCAGAACGCCATGCAGGCCATCGCGGACAGCGTCCAGGTGTGCGGCAGCAAGCCCTATATCCGTATCTATGAGCGTGTGGGGGATACCGAGGAATGGCGTGCAATCAGCGTGGACATGGCCAACGCCTAAACGATTTTTTCAACAGCAAGGAGCAGTGAATGAACAAGCAAGACCTGATTAAACACTTGGCCGCGCATGCCGAGATTCCGAACACGAAGGCGGAATCGGTCCTCAACGCCCTGACCACCACCATCCTGGACACCGTCCGGGCCGGCGGCGAGCTGCACATCACCGACCTGGGCAAGTTCGGCACCACCCAGCGCGCCGCCAAGACCGGGCGAAATCCGAAGACCGGCGCAGCCGTCCAGATCGCGGCCAAGCGGGCACCGAAATTCGCACCGGCCAAGGCGCTGAAGGACGCGGCTCTGGCCTAAACCATCGCTTCAAGCCGCTCGCCTACGTGGGCGGTTTCGAGAGCTGGTTTTATAGGAGAGAAGAGATGGATAGCAAAAAGCAGATTACTAACGACATTCATGTTCAGTGCACTCGCTGTCGGAATAAACACATGGAGTCGGAGCGCATTGCGGTCAGCAAAGGAAGTGGCATCAGCGAGTTGGTTTGCCCGTGCTGCAGCGCCAAGTCCTTCTACGACGTGCGTCCGCAGATCGCATGGTGCTGGGCGTCCGGCCTGATTGAGCTTGGCGACGAGGGTATGGAGCCGAGCGGCTGCATTGTGATCGCTGCTGGCCCGAGGGCGTACTTGCAGGGCACACTCTCCGCAGTCGCTCGGCACGGTGCCGGAAGCAGCGAGGGCAAACTACTGGTTCCCGGTGTACCGGAAGCAGATAGCCAGCAGTCTGCTGCCGATGCGCTGGGCCAGTGGCTGGCATGGTGCGCCAAGGGGAACGGGCGAAAGCACCGTTATGGCGTTGTGTTTGAAACTGAAAATGCCGAGGACTGACATGCAACAAAACCGTCAACATTTGATTCGCCTGATCCATGTCGGCAAGCGCGACCTCGCCATGGACGACGACACCTATCGCGCCGTGCTGCGCCGGATTGGAGGGAAGGCGTCGTCGTCCGATCTGACCATTCCAGCACTGCAGAAGGTCTTGGAACACATGAAAGTCAGCGGCTTTAACGTACGTTCCAAAGCTGGTGGCCGACCGCAGGCGAATGATGCACAGTCGAAAATGATACGTGGCCTTTGGCTTCAGCTGACGAACATGGGTGTTGTCCGCAACGCATCGGAGGCAGCGCTGGCCACGTTTGTGCAGCGCATGACCAAGGTGTCCACGCTGCAATGGCTGTCTACAGCGCAGGCCAGCCAAGTGATTGAGCACCTGAAAGAGTGGCGCCACCGTGTCGTAAAGGCGCGCAGCACGCAACTTTTACACGCACTGAACCTGCCTCCGCTGCGCCTGGCTGCCGCTCAATCGGACATTTTGTGCGAAGCAGTCGCGCATGCAATCGGCCGAAAGGCGGGCATGGACGAAATCAGCGAGGACGAATTCCAAGCCGTGCTGCAGCATTTCACAAAGGCGACCGCATGAACGCCAATTTCAAAAGCAAAGGGCCGGAGCTGCTGCTTGACCTAGCCCAGCATACAGCCGCCGCGCTCGCCGAACTGCTGCAGATAGACCAGGAGCTGGCGGAACATGCTGGCAAGGAGATCGCCAACCGGATGGCCGCGCACTGGGGCGGCCAGAACATCTACTTCCCCATGGGCCTGACCTACAAGCTGAGCCAGCGTGACCAGCAGATTTTCGATGACTTCAATGGCCAGAACCACAGCGACCTGGCGCGCAAGTATGGCGTTTCGTTGCAGTGGATTTACAAGATCGTCAAAGCTGTGCGCCAGGAAGAACTTGCACGCCGCCAGGGGGCGCTCTTCCCGTAGAATAGCGACTTCAGGCCGCCGAGCAGCGCGGCCTGTCAATTCTAGCTGGTGCAACACATTTGCAAGCGTGTCCGACTGAGTCCCGGAACATTCGGCCAAGTCCCTGTAATTATCTCAGCGTTGCCCTTGGATTTATCTCACTCCCTCTCATCATGATGCCCAGAAGTTCGATCCTACCGCCCTCCTCCCTAAACACCGGGCTTCCGCTTGAGCCGGCAAAAGACAGCCCCTCAACCAGGCACGTGTCCGATGTCTTGATGCTTACGTCCTCTTCCGAATAATCGATTTCCGGGAAGGACGCGATAGTGCATGACCTCGCGATTGGCAGATCGTACGCAGCCTTGTTCCTTGTCTTTCCTGGGAACCCGAGAAAGTACAGCTTGTCGAGGATCTCTGGCTTCCGCCCAAAAGTCATGGAGGCTTCAGGCAGGCCAGGCAGAACCATGCCCGGATCAATTGGCCGGACCAGGCTTGAAGGCTTCAATAGCACGACATCCGCGCTGCTGCTTGGAAAATAAAGCGTAAGCTCTCCGACGGGAATTACGAACGCATGGGTATCCCTGCATGGTGATTGCTCCGTCTGGCTATACGCTCGCATCGCGATGGTCACGGAGTCCAGGCGAGTCGAGGGAGAAAACCTTTCATGCATTGCTGGATCGACGTTGTGGCGATTTGTAACGAAATAGGGAAGACCCCGCTTCGTAATGACCCAGAAGCCAGTGCCGCTCCCACTATGCGAGTTGCCGATGTCATCCTTGAACCGTGTCGATATCTTATTGGTCGCGCTCAGAAGCATCATCCTGGCGTTTTGGTCTTTTTCCACGTCTGTTCGCTAGTTAGGTTAATTTCGAAATGGCAATATACTCTAGGCTCCAGTTGCTTCAAAAAGAGATTTCCAGTGTTCGACCTTGACCGGATTAGATTCGACGTTACGTGCCCAAGGTGCTGCTTCGCCACCAAGATTTTCTACAGGGAGGCAAGGCTTCGGGATGTCCTGATCTGCCGTGGATGCAAGGCAAGCATCCGTCTTGATGACAGCATGAACGAATGCAGGAAGGCCAGGAAGCAGCTGAACTCGGCCCTCAGAGAAGTTTGAGGCTTCGATCTCAAAGCTAAATAACACTTTCAAGTTGAAATTCTAAATGGACTCCGCATACCTTCAGCGAATCCGCTTCCAGCTCCAAAAGCGGGTGCGCAGGCTCAATTCCTGCTCCTACCAACTCTTCCATGGCTCGCTGATGCAGTTCTGGAACTATCTCGGATCGCAACCGATTACCGCTGGAATACTTAGCAAGCTCGAGGCCGAGGCCGCGCCATATGAGGACGAGAAGATTAAAGCGCACGTGAGCAACTGGACGATGGAAATATTCGAGACACATGGAGAAGGGGATGGTGGACTTCAACCCGTGCCGTGGCGTGCGCAGGAACACCGAGAAGGCGCGGGAACGGATGATCGAGGACCACGAGTACCAGAAGGCCTTCGGCTTGGCGGAGCCTTCGGTAAAGCGCCTGATGACGCTGATCTACCGTACGTGCCAACGCCCGGAGGACCTGCTCAAGGCGGGAATTTCGAACATCAGGAAGGTCGCGCACGAAGGCCGGGAAGTAAGGGTGCTGAGGATCAAGCAGGGCAAGACCGGAAAGACCGTGGACATCCTGCTTGCGGGCGACCTGGAGAAGCTCGTGGACGAGCACCTCGCGTCGAAAACTGTATGGCCGACATTCGTGCACACTCGTGCCGGCAAGAAGTACACGTACTCGGGCGTGGCCGCCATGTTCCGTCGCTACGTTCGAAAGGCCGGGCTATCCGACTTTGGCATGTACGACATCAAGGGCAAGGGCGCGACGGACCTCTACCGCGCTGGAGTGCCCCTCGAACGCATCCAGCATTTGCTCGGGCACGACAGCGTGACCACGACGGAGATCTACATTAAGGCGCGACTTCCGGACGTGGCAATGCCGAACATGCGGGAAATCCCCGACGGAAAGGCTCCAGTGCCGACGGCGGCTGCCAGCGGATGAGGAGAAACGCCGAGCGAAAGGCGCGGAATCCGGCGTCGTCCCGCGTCAGATCAAACATTGAGCCCGAGATCTATCCTGCCGACCATAAGATTGAGGCTTCTGCGAAAGCGGCCAATGGCCTCCCGGTACGAGGCGACGTCAAACCGTTCGAAGTCTGCGAACGGCTTTCCGTTGGCGTCCATAGGATAGCGGAAGCGCTGGTCGTGCGTCTTCGAGTACTCCTCCAGCGAGTCAGGGAACAGTCCCGCCTCCGGATTCAGGACCTCCCTCGGGAACGGCAGGTCAAGCTGGTGCTTCTCGTCCGGGTAGTGCTGGCGGTACTCGGAGTAGAGCTTGTCCAGGCGGTGGGTCCTAGGAAACGCGGCCTCGGTCTTGCTCGACACGGCGCCCTTGAAGAAAAGCTCGGTCGCGTGGCGGCATAGGTGAAGTATGACCCTGGTGTTCGTGTACTGGGGGTAATAGTCGTCGTTCGCCATGGCGTCGCAAAGGACCAGCGCGCCTTCCGCGTAGGCGTCTGCCAGCCACAGCGTCCTTGACGCGGCATTGTGCGCCTTTGCTGGCCATGGCTCGATTGGCGGGATGTCCTTTTCCATTATCGCTTCCCGGTTCGGGGCAGTCGGCTTCTGGAAGAGCTGCATGCATATCTTTCCAGCCGAGTGCCATGGTCTAGGGCTCTGCTTCGCCATCTTCGTATTCGTAGATGATGCCACATAGCAGGCAGCGTTCTGTGCCGTAATTTTCGTTGTATTGGAGCCCGCAGCTGCATCCGCATTTCGGGCAGAACTCCGAATCGTCGACGTCTCCCCATTTCCAGGGGCCGTAGTATTCCGGTACGCCGTCCTTGTCGCGGGACACGATCTCGAACGCGTTTTTCTCCGTGGCTATGAACGCGCAGACTCCGTGCGATTTCAGTTCTCTGAGGACGTCCTCGGGCTGGAGCTTGAACCATTCGAGGCGGATGTGCCGGTCGGAGTATTTCCGATGGAGCCGCTGCTCCAGCCGCTTCTCGTCGTCGTCCTCGATCCACCCCATGAGCTTGAGGTCGTACGGGCTGCCGGTCTGCAAAGTTCGCAATCGTGCGAGGATATCGCCGCTGCGCCCGATCTTCACGCGCAGCGACCAGTGGTCGTCGTTCTCGTTCTCGGCTATGAAATAGACCGGCATGCTACGCCCCTTCGGCTTGGCCCAATTACCCATCAGCCAAGCATACCGCGCGTTTGCGCCGAATTTCAAGCCATCGCGAGTTCCTGAAAGCAACAATTATGATTGGAAATTTCAGCATATGCTGCTAAATTACTAATAGTTACGCAAGACAATGGGGTCGCCCGCGCGTAGGAACGACATTGACCAGACCATATGGCATCAGCGGAAGAAAAACTAACCGAAATATTTTCCCTGAGCCAGGATCCGCTGATGGCGGAGACCGGAGGCGGACACGGGCAGAAAGGCGTGGACTTCCAGCGTTACTGGGCGATCCTGCGGATATTCGAGCTCAAGCAGGACGGCGCAGCCGACTTTCTCCTGCTTTTCGAGGCTCTCCAGGACGTCGCCGAGTTCGACTCCGAAACGTCCCCTAGCCGGATTGACATATACCAGATCAAGAAGAAGGACGGCGGGGAATGGTCGTTCAACAACCTGTCCGGACTCCCTAAGCCGGGCAAGAAAAAAGTCTCGCCGGTGCTGACTAGCGTGGAGAAAAGCCCTCTCGGCAAGCTGTACAGGGCCGGGATGGCCGTGGAAAAGCTGGATGCGAGCACCCATTTCGTCTCCAATGCTGGCTGCGACCTGCCGCTTGCCTCGAGCGGAAAGGCTTCGGCACTTCTGAAATGCCTCGCGTCCGACTTGGACACGGCCCATGCGTCGTCGCTGGCCGAAGGGCTCGCGCTGCTTCACTCGGCTCCAGGCAAGCTTCCAGACCTCAAGCGCCTGACGCTTAGGAAAACCACGCTGCATCCCGACGGCCCGCACCTTTTGGCGCTTGGAGCCGCGACCGAATACCTGAGCAAACACATGCCCGCGAGCGCTGGGCAAGCGAAAGCCCTTGTGGACGCGCTCTTCGCGCAAGTGAGCGCTCTCGGCAGGAAAACGGATCCGGTGGGGTCCTTCTCAGAATTGCGCCGCCAGAGGGGCTATTCGAAAGCGGAACTGGATTCTGCGCTCGACGACCTCAAGGGCGTCCCGGACCTTAAGGCACACTTCGACGGCCTCCTTGCTGCGCTGATCCTGGAAGGGCTTTCCCCGATCCGGAGGATATTGATAGACGTCGCGGCCGCGAAATTCTTCTCAGGCCTCGTGTCTGGCAGCACAGGCGACGACGAGCGCGCGCTGATCGCGGAATGCGCCAAGGCCGCGCCGTCGATTCCGATGTCCACGCCGCTGCTGCCGGCGCTGGAGGGGGAAGCCAAGAAGATCGCTGCCTCGCACCCGGCCTTCAAGGAAGCCGAGGTCTTCGCGTACTTGCTAATCCAGGTGACCAAACATGCCGCAGCCTAATTTCCGAAAACTACTCCGCGCCCTATCGACAAAATCCTATGAGAACCTTCCAATTCGAAAGCATTTCGCTGCTGTCGCACCGCGACAAAAAAGCCCGGAAGGTCAGCTTTCACCCGCACAGGAACCTGATCCGGGGGGAGAACCACACGGGAAAATCAAGCCTCGTTAAGCACCTTTTCGTCGCGCTCGGCGCGAAGCCCCTCGGAACCCTCGAGCAGTGGAATCCGCAGACAGTGTCCGCAGTGCGGTTCAAGGTCGATGGGCTATCTTACACGGCGGTCCACCACAACGGCTCCCGCTCCCTGTACGACTCGTCCGGCAACCTGCTCAAGGCGACGGATTCCCATCCCGAATGGGCGGCAGCGTTCGCCGCGCTGGTCGGGTTCAAGCTCATGCTGACATCCAAGAAGACGGGCCTGGGCACGCTTGCCGACACCGCCTGCTTCTTCCTCCCGTTCTATATCGACCAAGACGGCGGCTGGCGCGAGAAATGGGACACGTTCCCGGCCACGATGCAGTACGCCGCGCCGGTTCGGAGCATCCTCGAGTATTTCAGCGGGATCAAGCCGGCGGCGTACTACGAGCTGAAAAGCGAGCACGCAGCCGTATCGAAAGAGGCGGATGCGCTCATAAGCGAGATGAGGCTCCTCGAACGCGCTCGGGGACGGCTTAGCCAGACCCTTCCAGAGGGTACCGTAAAGCTGTCGGAGGCAGGGTTCGAGGAAGAGGTCCAGCGCCTGACAGCAGAGGCCAACGAGCTCAACGTCCTTCAGGAAAGGCTGCGCGCGAAGTACGTTCGGGAAGCCGAAGTGGTCGAGAGCGTAAACCTCCAGATCCGAGTAGCCGTCGCGTCACTGCGCGAGTACGCAGGGGATCAGACGTACCTGACAACGCTAGCGGATTCCCACGAGATCGTCTGCCCTACTTGCGGGGCCGAACACGAGCAGTCGTTCCTGCACCACCTGGGCTACGCCGAGGACGCGCGCATACTCGAGGAATTGACGCGCACCCTGCAAAAGGACCTAGTGGTCGGGAAGAGCCATCTAGAAGCCACGAACGCGGAACTCCAGTCGCTCCGAAGCAATTACGCGAGGATCAATGAGATCCTGGAACGGAGGCGTGGCGAACTCCGTTTCCAGGAAGTGGTGGAGTCCCATGGAGCGCAGGCGGCCCATCGGGCGTTCGACGTGGAGCGGGAGCAGATTTCGGGGGAGCTGGCGCAGTGGAACGCGAAGCTTTCGGAAATAGCGGCGCGCCTGGACGCGCTGGCCGACCTCAAAAGGACCAAGAGGATCATGGTGGCATTCAGAGAAGCCTATGTCGAAGCGAGAAAGGCACTGAACGTTCCCGATCCGAAAGGCACCCCAAGCCTTACGAGCAGGCCAAACCGCTCGGGCAGCGGTGGGCCGAGGCTCCTTCTCGCATACTACGCTGCGCTTTGGAAGGTATGCCATACAGAGCATCAGGGGATGTCCATTCCCGTGGTGATCGATTCACCTAACCAGCAAGACCAGGACGACTTGAACTTGCATGTAGTGCTGGAATTCATAGCGCAGAGCCTTCCCACGACGATGCAGCTCATCGTCTGCGTCACGAAGCACTCGAACGCGCAGCTCGACCGCGAGATTGTCTTCGACAAGAAATACAGCCTGTTGCTTCCAGAATTCTACGACGAGGTCGAGTCGGACGTGGGACCGCTATATCGCCGGATGAACGAGGCACTGCTGAGCGTGCCGATCGCGGACAAAAAGGAAGGCATACCTAACCAGGACGTGAGCGAGTAGGTGAAGGAAAATCCAGGCGGCACCAAGTAAAACCCGAAGGAGGTATCTTATGAAAATCAAAAATAGCGCCCTGCTTGAGACGCTATTTGCTTCAGTGAGCATAGAACAACTTAAGGCGCAATTGGAAAGACAGCTCAAGAAGCTAAGCGAACTCAACTGCGGCTCAGGCACCGACGAAGATAAAATCTATGAGGCTCTCAAGGACTGCATGCTTATCCAACATGGCGAGTTCAGGAGCACGGCATATCCGTCGACAATGCGACTCCTATCCAGCGGACAACACCTTTTTAGAGCAAGAAAACTAAAGGCAGAACTCAAGCCCCTTGGGGTTTCCGACTTCTGGGAAGCACCTGCAGAACACATAGAATACGGCCGCCTCAACATGCCTAGGCAGCCGCTCCTTTACGCCTGCGACGACCCTTTTACACCCCTATACGAGGCCAGAATCGGAGATGGTGATCTCTTCCTGCTAACGAAATACCAAATCACGGGAAGCGTGGAGATCATCGAGACAGGAATGAGTGCATCCAGTGAAATGGCGGGACTTTCGGTCGCTACCAGGCAAAAGCTTGAGCTAGTTAAGGGTTTCATCGACGAGCGTATGCTCAACACAGAGGAAAATGCATATAGGGTGAGCAGCATACTCGCCAATGAGTTGCACAATTTCGGACCGGACGGTTGGTGTTATCCATCGGTGGTCCGACGCGGCGGCACCAATTTCTGCTTAAAGCTTCACACAAAAAGTAGGCTTAACATTACTGGGGCTGTCATCGGCCGGCACATAGCCGGAAAAAATTTCTGTACGCAAGCTCTGCGCGTGGATGAGGCAGGAAAGATCTTAACGTTCACTGACTGGAGTTTGGAGTCGAGCAATGCCAAGGATATCTGCAATGCCATTTTCTTGCAGGATAATGCATCAATGTCTGAACCACCTGATCAGGATGCTGAACCTATAGAGTCGCCAATCCGGGTTATACGCTGAGCGGACCTATCATAGCGCGCCGAGGAAGCTGAAGAATATTACCCAGTTGGGTAATATTTGGGTAATAACCAAACGAAAGCGGCCCAGCAATTTCTTGCTGGACCGCTTGTATTCTGGCTCCCCGACCTGGACTCGAACCAGGGACCTGCGGATTAACAGTCCGTCGCTCTACCGACTGAGCTATCAGGGAATGGAGGCAGCATTATAGCCGCCTGGAAGCATTATGTGGAAGAGCGAATTGCGCTTTTCTGCTTGCACAAGGGCAGCGCGACCGATTTCGCCTGACCGTTGTAGTCGACGGTGACCTCCCCGGCTTTCGCCCCGCCGGCACCGCACACCACGCGGAAGGTTTGCCCCGCTTTCATGCCGGGGAAATTCCCCTGGCGCGCGCCAATCGTAAGCTGATGCTTCGACTCATCCCAGCTGAGCGATACCGTGGCAAAACGGCCTTGCTGGTAACCGTAGCCATCCCCCTCGTCGTCGTACAGTTCGAAACTGCCATCCTTGCCGGGATAGACACGCAGTTCGGTCGGTGCGTCGCTGGCCTGATCGGCAAACTGCTTGACCGGACCCAGCGGCAGGATGCTGCCGGCACGGGCGTACAGCGGGATGGTGGCCAGGTCTGCCTTGGCCGCGATTACCTGTCCGCCCGCATGCTGCGCGCCGGTCCAGAAATCGAACCACTCGGTCCCAGCCGGCAAATACACCGTCCTGACCTTGGCGGCAGGCTGCACCACCGGATTGACCAGCAGCGCCTTGCCGAACATATATTGGTCGGTGATCTGCAGTCCGGCCAGATCGGTGCGGAAATCCATCGCCAGCGGACGCATCATGGTGCCATTGCGCTGCGTAACCTCATGCGAGAGCGCGTAGATATACGGCAGCAGACGATAGCGCAGTTGGTCGTAGGACAAGAGAATCTTCTGCGTGGTTTCCGGGAATTGCCAGATTTCCTTGCCCTCGCCCGTGCCGTGCACCCGGAACATCGGATTGAACACGCCAAACTGATACCAGCGCGTAAACAGTTCCGCATAGCCCGGATCTTTCGGGCTGCCGCCGAAGAAGCCGCCGATGTCGGCCGACCAGTAGGGAATACCGCTCATGCTGAAATTCAGGCCGGCCGGAATTTGCCGGCGGAAGGTGTCCCAGTTGCCTTGCGTGTCGCCGGACCAGGTGATGGCGCCGTTGCGCTGCTGGCCTGCGTAGGCCGAGCGGGTCAGGATCATGGTGCGCTTTTCAGGCACGTCGCGGCGCGCCCCTTCGTGCACAGCGGTGGTGTGCCAAAGCGGAAAGGCATTGTAGACCTCGGCGCCCGGTCCCTGGGCCGTGGTCAGCGCGCGCAGTTGCCCCCACTCGCCGCCCAGTTCCAGTTCGCTGCCGTCGAGCCACCAGCCGTCGAAACCGAGCGTGCCCAGCCGCCGCATGATTTGCGACCAGTAAATTGCGCGCCCCTGCGCGGAATAGGCATCGTACCAGCGCCCCTGCCCTTCCGGATAGACGTTCTGATAGGTCGGCGGGAACACCGCGCCGGCCCGATCCAGCTCGGCCAGGTTGGCCAGGCCCAGATCAAAGCGTGGCCACACTGAAATGATGGTATGGACATTCTCCGCGTGCAAAGCCTTGACCATGCCAGCGGGATCGGGGAAACGTGCCTTGTCGAATTCGTGGCTGCCCCAGCCACCCTTGCCCCAGTACTGCCAATCCTGCACAACCGCATCGAACGGCACGCCCATCTTGCGGTAACGCTGCGCCACCGACAGCAATTCGTCCTGGGTCTGGTAGCGTTCCTTCGATTGCCACAATCCCCAGGTCCAGCGCGCCATCAGCGGGGCGGCGCCGGTCAGGCTGCGGTAGCCGCCAAGCACGTCGTCCAGCGCGGGGCCTTGAATGAAGTGGTAGTCGATGCCGCTGCCGGCCTCGGAGCGGATCACCAGCTGGTTCTCTTGCTGCGGAATGGCCACGTCGACCTGCGTCACGGAGGCATTGTTCCACAGGATGCCGTAGCCGCCCGACGAGACCAGCATCGGCACGCCGACGTCGCGATTGGCCTGCTGCAGGCGCACGGTGCTGCCACGGTAATCGAGCTGGCCGCCCTGGTGCTGGCCCAGGCCGTAGGTGGCGTGGTTGACGTCCAGGCCAAATACCTGCCTTAGCGCAGCGCCGTCGCGCGCCGGCAGCACGCGCGGCTGCGCCGTGGCCTCTTCGACGATGAGCTTGCCGGCAGCATCCAGAAAGGCCAGCTTGCCGCTGGCCTTGTCGACCTTGACCTGCATGGCCGGGGTGGACAGGGTCACCGTGGTAGGCGTTTCCGCCACGGTCCATGCAACGCTCTGCGCCGGGGCGATCACGGCCGGGTTGTACCCGCCGGCCCAGTTGCGCTCGCGGTGATAACGCACGCGGATGATGCGATCGGACCATGGCGCCAGCTCCAGGGTGCCGCCGGGCGTGGTCAGCAACAAGGCCGCTGCCGTCTTGTCGATGACCGTCACATTGGCGCGCGCAGGCTGGGTCACGGCACCTGCGGCTGGCTCGGCACTCCAGGCACCTGGCCCCGCCCCCAAGCACAGTGCCAGGACGGCCAGACGAATACTACGCAAGCGGCGTGGCGCCATGGAATTCTCCGATCCAAGTAAATTCTTGATCGTAAGAGATAGCGGCCCACCCTTCCAATAAAATGAAAGTGGTTATTGATATCAATTTTGATATCGATCCTCCTAGAGGGGCGGCCTCACCCGCAGTTCTGGCGTGGGCACTGGCTTGAAGTCAATCGGATTTCCTGTCCGGTCCGTTACATGGGCCCTCAACCTTGCCAATGCGTGCCGAAGCGCGTCGGCCTGCTGCGGCGTGAGCGATTCCTCGTATCCCGGCGGCGCCGGATGGGGTCCACCGGCACCTGGTTTAAGGGTCGCGCGGTCGATTAGCGTATCAAAATCGGTTGCATAAGGGCATTTGGGATCGATTGCATGTGCGACGCCGGGAACCCTGGCTTCAATCATTTTGAACAGGACGCACAATCTGACGAAGCGTTGCTCATCCCAGCCCGCAGCGGCATTGGCAGGCGAGGCGCCGTCGAAGCGCTGCAGTAATTCTCCCGCGGCCTGCTCCCCTAGCGCGCTGATCTTGTTGATGAGGTCAGGCTCCATATTCAAGTTCATGCCCCCTTCGTTCTCCCCCAGCCGCACTCTGGCGATTCGGTCTCGAACGCCCGGCATCCGCGCCAGGGAGTTATCGTTCCAATTCTGCATAGCCTGTACGATGGCCGAGACGAACCCTCCGAACCTTGAGGCGGATGTCAATCGTTCATCAAAATCATTCCAGCGCTCCCCATACCCCTCTGCGTATTCGATTGGTAAAAAAACCTCCTCCTGATCCGGGATCGTCGGTTCCAGATTGATTCCGAACGTTGGCCAAAGCGGAACCAGAGAATCAAACAAATGCATGGGAAAGTTGGAACTTATCCCACCATCGGAGAACCAGCAACGCTTGAAGTGACGTCGCGGCGGACGGGCGTCGTAGTTGACGGCCCACAGGGGTACCGCGGACAACAACAGTGGGAAACTCAAGCTCATTCTAGTAGCAAGGATGACTGGAAACTCTTCCGGCGGCGGCAGTTCCAGCAAACCTAGCTGGCTTGCCTCCTCGTTGGTTGGGTCAAATTGCTCGCGCCCCGGTTCGACTCTGTATGGACTCCCATGCGATTTCATGTAATCAAGTACGTCGGGCGGAAGGTAGTCCGCGAGTTCATGTGGTCGGAAGAAGAGTCGCTCGCGGGTCCTGAATCGGGAAGGGCCTTCGTCACCTTTCGCTTGAGGAAAAATGTAGGGTCTGCCGTGCCCGAGATTGGTTGCGAACATCTGCAGGTCGATCGAACGGCGTTGAGCCGACTTCGGCAATGTCATCAATTGAGGGGGAAAGCCGGGCGCGTCCCAGAGCTGGCCAAAAGTGAGCGGCGGGTCATCAGGCTGCAGTCCGGCGGCGAGCTGGATATGTTGATGGAGCCAGGGAGTCAGGGCAAAACCGCCCGCTTCGAGTGCCAGCCCCCTGCACATGCCAAATCCGTTCGCGACCACGCCCCGGGTGATGTCGCGATAGACCCAGATCCCGATGCTAATTGCCAGTGCAACCGGGAGCAAAAGAGCTGCGGCGATCACCCCGGCGCCGAACCGCCATGCGGCGGCGGCGGCCAGGATACTGATAATCGTCGCCGGCCAGTATGCCATCAGGAGTCCGCCAAGGACCGAACCAATCCGGTGATAGGTTCCACGGCTGTTCAGCGAAAAAACCAGGGTAAAAAACAAGCGCTTTGTCGTTGGCTGCGCCTGGAAAAGGCTGAGAAGCGTGCTTCGATTCGTGCCTGGCCTGTTCGCCTGAAGTTGCTCAGGCAACCTGGACAAAATCTCGAAGCCCTCACGCGTCTTGTGGGTTCTTCGGTTGAACTCCGCAGCGGCCGTAATTGCAGCCGCAATGGCCCCTGCCGACGTGCCGCCGATGCTCCTGAAGCGGTACTTTTCGGCTAACAGCGCGATCGCTTTCGGGTACACAATGCCGCTCGTGAGGCCCCCCTTCATGACCAAATCGCAAAACCGGTCTGCAGAGGGTTCGGTTGACTCGTTCATAGAGACTCCTTCGTTCGCTGTACCTTGGCGGCTTGATTTCACGCAGATTATCGGACTCGGAACGCCGCACGCAGCCTCACGGTTTGACGACCTGCGCCAGATCAAGCTGGCCCTGTGGCCCGGAACTTCCCCCGTCGACGTCGTTCTAATTTTGAACAGCAGAGCAAGTCACTTATCACACACCCGGAGGGCAACATGTCCGTTGAGCGTATTGGCGAATATCTATGGGTACTGGTGCTGATGGGCTTTCTGGGCGGATGTGTGCCGTTGCGCCCCTATCACACGGACCTCGCCAGCGGCGCGGCGTTCGCCAGTGCAACGCCGCCCCAATCCCCCATGGCACCGACACCGTGCTACAAATCGCAGCGGCACAAAGAAAACAATGCCTGCGTCCGCTTCGTGGAATACGATGATTTCGGCAATCTATTCAACCGCGCGCAGCTCGACGATACTGTCCAGGCGGCGCGCGCGGTGGCGGAACGCGGCGGTATCATTGTGGTGTACGTGCATGGCTGGGACCACAATGCTGATGGTGGCGATCCCGATCTGGAGTCGTTTCACGGGGCAATGCAGAATGCGCAAACCCTCGACCACAAGTTCGGCGACACACGTACCGTACTCGGGATTTACGTCGGCTGGCGCGGCAAGTCCGTCAGCATACCGGGGCTGAGCAAGATCACCTTCTGGGAGAGAAAGACCACTGCCCAGTCGATCGGCGACGGCGCAGTTTTCGAACTGTTCCGCAAGCTCGCCAATCATCGCGAAACGTTTCCCAACTCGCGGCTTGTGGTGATTGGCCACAGCTTTGGTGCAGCAGTCACGTATTCGTCGGTCTCGCATTCGATCGTCGATCAGATCATCGACGACGATCCATACAGCACTGGCCAAAAAGCAGACTCGACGTACAACCGGTCCAAGCGCTGGGATATGGTGGTGCTGGTGAACCCGGCATTCGAGGCAATGCAGCTCAGGCCGCAGTTCGACCTGGCCCGTTCGCGCAAGTACCAGCCCAACCAGCTGCCCCACCTGATCATGATCACCTCACAGGCGGACTGGGCGACCAGGATACTGTTCCCATTGGGCCGGTTCTTCCGTTCCACGCTGAACGAATACACCGACGCCAACTCGTCCGACATGTACCGGACCGCCATCGGACATTACATCCCATTCGTGACCCATCAGCTCATCGTCAAGGACGACTGCAACAAGTTCCTAAAAGGCGCTGCGGCGCCGGTCGCCGCCGAAAAACTTGGCACGGTGGTGGAAGAGAAAAACGTTTGTTTCGACGACGACCGGGCGCTGCTCCCAGACCCCGTCACGAAGCAGGATGCGCATCCTACGCTGCTGACCCGCTGTGATTCGCCTGGCGACTGCGCGCAGGTGGCGGGCGAGCACTGCATGATCACACCGAGGCATATGCCAATTCTGAATATTCGCACCACCGGCGAGGTAATGACCGGCCATAACGATATCTGGAACCCGACCATGCAGGGGCTGCTGGTCCAGCTGCTGCTGTCCATCGTCGAGCGGCCGGTACCAGCGCTGCAGCCAAGCAGCGCCCCCGAGCGGCAGCGGTCACCTCTGTTGCCAGCGCCGCAAATGAAAAAGGCCGCATCGTGCGATGCGGCCTTGCATTCTGGCTCCCCGACCTGGACTCGAACCAGGGACCTGCGGATTAACAGTCCGTCGCTCTACCGACTGAGCTATCAGGGAATGGAGGCAGCATTATAGCGGCCGCACCGCAATTTTAGAAGTAGAAACTACCGAACACGCCGACATGGTTGGCGTCGATCTTGTGGGTGTCGTACCTGTTGTCGATTTTCTCAGCCACATAGCGCAGCTTGATGCCCACCTGCGGGCTCAGGATGTACTCGGCCTCCACCAGGCCGCTGACGGCATTGTCGAACCTGTATTCACCCAGATAGGCCGCGCCGCTGCTGGTGAGCTTGGGGCTGGAAACGTAGCGCACGCCCCCGCCCAGACGCCACTGCGGCGCCACCTTGTAGTACGCCAGTAATTCGATCGGATAGCGCTGGAAGCGGATTTCACCGTTCGAGCCATTTGCCTGATCGACGTGGTAGCCGATGCTGCCCTGGAAGGAGAATTGCTGGGTCACTGTGTAGTCGATGCCGGCGTTCAGAGCGAACAGGCCGCCCGCGTGCAGGTCGACCCGGCCGCCATTGGTGTAGCGCGCGGTGGCCAGCTTGTCGCCACCCGCGGTGATGCCGGCGCTGACAAAGCCGCGCATCTGCTTGGTGGGAAAAGCCTCGACGGGCGCCATGTTCTGGGCTTGCGCCACGCCAGCGCCGGCAAACGCCAGGGCGATCGAAATAACAATTTTTTTCATGAATGGATCTTTGCGGTGGTCTCAGGGATTTGCACGGCTTGCGTGAACATGCCGAGGAAACGCATCATAAAGGCTATATTGCGCATTTCGCAATTCGATGCAACGAACAGTTCCTAAAAACAACAAATCTAGGCAAGCACCTGCCGCACGGCGCCGATGACCCGTTCCACCTCGGCATCGCCCAGCCGGGGACCGAGCGGACGGTGCGCCGGCCGATGGTGGTGGCGTGCGGCGTATCGCGCGGCTGCCACCCAAGCGCCTCCTGATAATACGGATGCTCGGGAAGGGCCAGATAGTGCACCCCGCCCCCGATGCCCAGCCGGGTCATACGGTCCAGGAAGGCATCGCGGCTGATGCCGCAGCGCGCCTCGTCCACTTGCAGCGTGGCGATGCCGCTTCCAGGACCGGCGGAACGATCGTGTCGGCACCGCGTCGCGTGCGGGAAAGGACAGCATGATGTCCGACGACTCCCTTGCTGGAAATAAAAAGGCCCGCAGTCGCCTGCGGGCCTTTTTATATGAATTTTGGCTCCCCGACCTGGACTCGAACCAGGGACCTGCGGATTAACAGTCCGTCGCTCTACCGACTGAGCTATCAGGGAATAGTGCAGCCTGATTTACGGCGCCGGACGCCGCATCTATGACTGCCTCGGATTGCACTTTCGCGCAACCCGAAGAAGCAAGATTTTAGAGGACTTTTGCGATGGCGTCAATGACGCGGTCGATATTTTTCGAATTCAGCGCAGCCACGCAGATGCGGCCGGTGTCCACCGCGTAGATCGAGTGCTCGGTGCGCAGGCGTTCTACCTGGGCCTTGGTCAGGCCCGAGTACGAGAACATGCCGACCTGCTCGCGCACGAAGTCGAAGTTGTGGCCTGGCGCTTTTTCTTTCAGCTTTTGCACGAAAGCATTGCGCATTTCCTTGATGCGCACGCGCATGCCGGCCAGCTCGTCTTCCCACAGCTGGCGCAGGGCCGGCGTGGTCAGGGCGGTGGCGACCACCTTGCCGCCGTGCACAGGCGGATTGGAATAGTTGGTGCGCACCACGCGTTTCAGTTGCGACAGCAGACGAGCCGCCTCTTCCGCGCTGGCCGCCACCACCGACAGCGCGCCCACGCGCTCGCCGTACAGCGAGAACGACTTCGAGAACGAGTTCG
>CAMLIL010000029.1 GCA_946480015.1 uncultured Oxalobacteraceae bacterium
TGGTCATCATCAGCAGCGCGGCCGGCAGGAAGGACAGCGCCGTCATCAGCAGCAGCGTCTGGACCGGCAGCGAATAGGCGGTGCCGCCACCCGGCGCGGGGGCACTGGTGAAGGCCGGGATGCCCGGCGCGGCCAGCGCTGCCAGCGGCACGCCGAACGCGCAGAGCGCCATGGCGGCGCGGGAAAGGAACTGCCTGGTCTGCATGGTTACTTACGTTTCTCGATGGTTTGCTTGAGCCACTCGGAAAAGCTGGAGGCCGAGGGCGCATACGCGTCGAGCACCGCCGGGCCGGGCATGTCTGCCTGTTTCGGCATGGTGGCCAGTGCATTGACGCGGCCCGGCGAAGCGCCCACCACGATCCACTGTTCACCCACTTCGACCACGATGATGCGTTCGCGCCCGCCCAGATTGAGCGCGCCGACGATGCGCATGTGCGCATTCTGGCCGACATGCTTGGGGCCGTAGCGCTTGAGGAACCAGGCCAGGCCCGCCAGCAGGCCAAGCACCAGGCACAGGCCGACAATGGTCTGCGTCAGGTTGCCGGCCGAAGGGCTGGCCACCTGCGCCACCGGCGCGGCAGGACGCGGCGCCTCGGCAGCGGGCGCGGTAACGGCAGGGGCGGAAGCCGGCGCGGGAGCGTCGGCCATGGCGCTGCCGGCCAGGGTGACGGCCAGCAGCAATGCGATCAACGGGCGGGCCGTCATTTGTTGAGTTTTCGAATGCGTTCGGACGGCGTGATGATGTCCGTCAGGCGGATACCGAACTTGTCGTTCACCACCACCACCTCGCCCTGGGCAATCAGGCAGCCGTTGACCAGTACGTCCATCGGCTCGCCGGCCAGGCCGTCCAGCTCGACCACCGAACCCTGCGCCAGCTGCAGCAGGTTCTTGATGGCGATCTTGGTGCGCCCCAGTTCCACCGTCAGCTGCACCGGGATATCGAGAATGAAGTCGATATCGTTGGGGGTGTCGGTCTTGGTGCCCTTGTTCGAAAAATCCTTGAACACGGCGGCGCTGGCGGCCTGGTTCTGCAGCGCCTCGGCTTCGGCCTTGGCCTGCTCGGCGATGGCCGCGCCCCAGTCATCGTCCATGCTTTGATCGTCTTGGATGTCGGACATGATGTACTCCTGTGTTATTTCGTATCGGCGTTGGCGAGCAGCTTCTCGACTTTCAACGCATATTGGCCATTGAGCACCCCATAGGTGCAGTCCATCACGGGCACGCCATCGACCGTGGCCTGAATCTGTTCGGACACGGTCAGTGGAATAATATCCCCAACCTTCATATTCAGGATGTCGTCAAACGAAGCGCGCCCATACCCGAGGGTGGCGACCAGTTCGACTTCGGCGATCTGGATCTGCTGCGTCATCAGGCGGATCCAGCGTTTGTCCACTTCCAGCGCCTCGCCCTGCAGGCTGGAGGTGAGGGCATCGCGAATCGGTTCGATCATCGAGTACGGCATGCAGAAGTGGATCTGGCCGCTCACCGAGCCCAGTTCCACCGTGAAGGTCGACGACACCACCACCTCGTTGGGCGTGGCGATGTTGGCGAACTGGGTATTCATCTCCGAGCGGATGTACTCGAATTCGACCGGGAACACCGGTTCCCACGACTTGGTGTAAGCCTCGAACACGATATCGAGGATGCGCAGGATGATGCGCTGCTCGGTCTGGGTAAAGTCGCGCCCTTCCACACGGGTGTGGAAGCGGCCGTCGCCGCCGAACAGGTTATCGACCAGCAGGAACACCAGGCCCGGATCGAACACCATCAGCGCGGTACCGCGCAGCGGCTTCATGTGAACCAGGTTCAGGTTGGTCGGCACGACCAGGTTGCGAATGAATTCGCTGTATTTCGAGACGCGCACCGAGCCGACCGAGACCTCGGCGCTGCGGCGCAGGAAGTTGAACAGGCCGACCCGGAGCAGGCGTGCAAATCGTTCGTTGATGATCTCGAGCGTAGGCATACGCCCGCGCACGATCCGCTCCTGGGTCGCCAGGTTATACGTGCGTACGCCCGCCGTTTCTTCGGGCGCCGCCGCGTCGTCCTGGTCGCCGTTGACACCCTTGAGAAGGGCGTCGACTTCTTCCTGGGAGAGGAAATTATCGGCCATGGTGGTGTGTGCGGCTTATTGAATGATGAAAGAGGTAAACAGCACGTCCGTCACATCCTGCGGTTCGCCCTTTTCGGCGAACGGCTGTTTGACGGCGGCGATGATTTCGTTCGACAGCTGCTGCTTGCCTTCCACAGTGGTCAGTTCGGAGGCCTTCTTGGCCGACAGCAGCAGCAGCACGCGGCTGCGCACGCGTGCCATATTGGTTTTAATGACTTCGACCTGCTCCGGTCCGCCGACCTGCAGGGTGAACTGGATCTGCAGGTACTGGTCGCCATTCTCCGGCTGCAGGTTGACCGTGAACGGATCGATTGCGACGAATTCCGGCTTGACCGCCTTTTTGTGCTCGGCCTTGTGCTCCTTGCCCTCGCCCGCGTCGCGGGTAAAGAACCAGGCCCCGCCGCCGCCCAGCGCCAACACCAGCACGCCCATGATGATCATCACAAGCATTTTCTTCTTGGAATTTGATGGCGCTGCCTCTGCTTTGGGATCAGCCTTCATGTTTGCTTTCGCTTTCAATTTGGTACTTTCAACTGCGTTTAATGATCATGCCTGCATTATGTCATTATCGTGAATAACTAAGCGACGGGAAACTTTGAAAAGAGGGGCGAAGCAAAGTCATCTCGTGGTTTCTGGTGAACATTCATAGTCATTAGGCAAAAGTATCGACGCCGGAGAGGCCGCCGGCGCGTACCGGCCGCGCAGTGACCCGTGCGGCCGCTGCCGTCGCGCTACCGTTGTCGCCGACGTCCGCCTTGCCGCCGCCGTTGCCAAAACGTCCACTCTGACCACCCGTGTCGCCCTGCGCCTGGCGCTGTTCCGGCGAGCCGGCGTTGACGCTGGTGTTACCCAGGGAAATACCGCTTTCGCTCATCATTTCGCGCAGGCGCGGCATGGCGTCTTCCAGCGCCTGGCGCACTTCCGGCTGGGCGGCGGTGAAGGTCACGCTGGCCTGGTCGTTGGTCACGTTCAGGACCACCTGCATCGGTCCCATGTCGGGCGGGTTCAGGGTCAGCGACGCGCTTTGCTCCTTGCCGGCCACCATCCACACGATCTTCTGGCCGACCTGATTGTCCCAGCCCGGAGTGCCGACGCGCGCGCCGATCTTGTCGCTGGCGGCTGCGGCCACGGTCTGCGCCATCGATGCCTGCTGGGTTGGCGCGGCGCTCGGCGCCGGGGCGGCCTGGATGTCCTTCAAGGTGAAGTGTTCGGCTTTTTTCTCCGGAGCCGCCAGGCGCTCGGCGACGACGGCCTGCGGTGCGGCCTGCCCGGCCAGCTGGGCCGCTTCGGCGCGCGGCGCCTGCACGGCGGTCATGGCGGGCAGGGTGTCGGATGGCTGGCCGTCCTCGGCGGCCACTACCGGCTTGGCGGCCGCGGCGGCCGGCTCGGCCAGCACCGGCGCATCGGACTTGACCTCGGCGCGCGGCGTGGCAATGCGCTCGAAGGCGCTTGCGGTGGCGCGTTGCAGGCTTGGCATGGCCTGCGCCTGCTCGGCAACCTGGGTGGCCGCTTCGGCGGGAAGCTGCGCCACAGCCGCCGCGCTGTCGTCGGCCGCCGGCGCCGTTGCCGCGGCCGGCAATTCGGCCACGTCGACCGGCGCTGCGGCGCGCGCGCCGGCGCTGTCGAGGGCGATGGCGCTGTCGTCTGCCGGGGCGGCGGCTGGCGGCTGAACCTGTACCGGCTGATTGAAGCTGGCCACCAGTGCCAGCATGTCCACCACCGGCGTGCTGGCGGCGGCCTGCGCCGCCGCTGCTGCGTCGTGTTCGGCATCGTCCGCCTTGGCGGCCGCCTTCTCGCTCTTGGCGGCTTTGGCATCGGCCGGCTTGGCGCTGTCGGCGGGGGCTTTGGCGGCGGGCGCCTTTTCCGCCGTGGCCTGCCTGGCTGCGGGCTTGGGCGCGGGAGCGGGCGGCGGCGGCGCCTGGCGCTGGGCCACTTCGCGCGAGAGCGTCTGGCTGAACTGGCCGTTTTCGGCGCCGGCGTTGACGTTCTGGCGTGCCGGGGCTGGGCTGGCGCCGGAAATCTGGATCGGGAGAGTCGGGGTCTGCATCATCTTCGTCGCTCGCTAGGTAGGTCAGCGTTTGTAATAGGCTTGGCGCGCCGCGTGTTCGTCCATCTGCTTCTGATCGCGCTTGTTTTCCAGGCGCAGCGCTTCGGCGGCGGCGCGGTCGTTGAGCGTCTTGTACGACAGGCGCTTGCGCTCACTGGCCTGCCATGCGGTTTTTTCAAGTCCGCTCTTGTGCTGCGCATGCTTGAGCACTTCGCGCTGGCCGTTGATGGCGTTATCGAGCTTGCCCATGAAGGCCACGAAATTGTGGTACGCCATCGGGGTGATGCCGGCCACCTGGGCGCCATCGAGCTTGCGCGCGTAGTCATCCCGATAACCCAGCAGCATCTGCAGCTTTTGCTCGGCATCCTCGACCGCCTTCAGGGCGACGCCCAGGCGCTTGGCGGCATCGTCCGAATCGCGCTGGGCGAGCTCGATGAGGGTGGCAAGTGCGGAGGAATTGGCCATGATGAGCGATTATAGGAGCGCCCGCCGCTGCGCCATCAGTGGAATAGAGAGGTAAGTTGGGCCAAGCTCTCGTGCATGCCTACCTTGTCGGTGATTTCCTGGCACAGGAAAGCCTCGATTTTCTCGTTCAGGGCGATGGCCTGGTCGAGCGTCGGATCGCTGCCCGGGGCGTAGGCGCCCACGCTGATCAGGTCGCGCGAACGCTCGTAGCGCGAGTACAGCTGCTTGAGGCGGCGCGCGGCCTGCTGGTGCGGCGCGCTGGTAATCGAGTGCATGACCCGGCTGATCGACTGTTCGATGTCGATCGCGGGGTAGTGGCCGGCTTCGGCCAGCTTGCGATTCAGGACGAAGTGGCCGTCGAGGATCGCGCGCGCCGAGTCGGCGATCGGGTCCTGCTGGTCGTCGCCCTCGGTCAGCACGGTGTAGAAGGCGGTGATCGAGCCGCCGCCTTCGAGGCCGTTGCCGGCCCGTTCGACCAGCACCGGCAGCTTGGCGAACACCGACGGCGGATACCCCTTGGTGGCGGGCGGCTCGCCGATGGCCAGGGCGATCTCGCGCTGGGCCATGGCGTAGCGGGTCAGCGAATCCATGATCAGCAGGACGCTCTTGCCCTGGTCGCGGAAGTATTCGGCAATCGCGGTGGCATAGGCCGCACCCTGCAGGCGCATCAGCGGCGGGCTGTCGGCCGGTGCGGCCACCACGGCCGATCGCGCCAAGCCGTCGGGGCCGAGAATGTGTTCGATGAATTCCTTGACCTCGCGGCCCCGTTCGCCGATCAGGCCGACCACGATCACGTCGGCGTCGGTGTAGCGCGCCATCATCCCCAGCAGCACCGACTTGCCCACGCCGGAACCGGCGAACAGGCCAAGGCGCTGGCCGCGCCCGACGGTCAGCATGGAGTTGATCACGCGCACGCCAACGTCGAGGGTTTCCTTGATCTCGGCGCGGTCGAGCGGATTGGCGGGGCGCACATTGATCGGGGCGCTGTCGTCGGCGTTGAGCGGTCCGCGCCCATCGAGCGGGCGGCCGGCGCCGTCGACCACGCGGCCCAGCAGCTGCCAGCCGACCGGCAGGTGGCGCGCGCGGTCGCTCGGGCGGCGGCGCGGATGCATCACCGAGCCGGGGCGCGGCAGCTGCGCTTCGACCGGGAACACGCGCGTGCCCGGGACGATCCCTTCGACATCGCTTTGCGGCATCAGGAACAGGCGGTCGCCGTCGAATCCCACCACTTCGGCTTCCACCCGCGCGCCGTTGGGCATGGGGATGGTGCAGGCCGAGCCGACCGCCAGGCGCAGGCCGACGCATTCCATCACCAGGCCGGCCACGCGCGTGACCCGGCCCGATACCTGCATCGGTTCGACGAAGCCGGTCACCGCGCTGCAATCGGCGAGGTAGGCTTTCCAGCGCGTGGTATGGCGGTCCATGCCTAGCTGTCCAGCCACTCGACGTTCTTGGCCAGCGCCTGCGACAGGCGCTGCCAGCGCGCCGAGGCTTGCGCGTCAATCTGGTTTTGCGGGGTGTCGATCTTGCAGCCGCCGCGCTCGACGGCCGGGTCGGTCACCACGCGCCAGCCGCATTTTTCCAGCTCGTCGCCCATGGCTTCCAAAACCAGTTCGGCGTCCTGCGGATTGAGGATCACCTTGGCCGGCTGCTGAAACACCGGCAGATAGCCGATCGCTTCGCGGATCACCGGCAAAATCAGTTCGGGCTTGACGTCGAGGGCGGTGCGCAGCATGCCGCGCGCCAGGTTCAGCGCCAGTTCGAGCACGTCGTTGGCGATCACCTCGTCGGCCTGCGCCACCGCGTTGCCGAAAGTGACGGCGATCGACTGCAGGTGTTCCAGTTCGCGCGCCGCTTCGGCGCGGCCCATGGCCAGGCCGTCGGCGTAGCCGCTGGCGCGGCCTTCCTCCATGCCCTGCGCGTGCGCGGCCGCGCGGATGGCGGCGCAGTCTTCCTCGGTGGGCAGTTCGACCGGCGGCGGGGGCGGCGCGCGCTTGGCCACCACGCTGGGACGCTCGTCGCCGAACGAATTCATCTCCCAGCGCTGATAGGCGCTCTGCAGCTCTTTCGGGATATCAGACAAACGAATCCTCCCCTTTGCCACCCAGGACGATCTGGCCTTCGTCGCTCAGGCGGCGCACGATCTGCAGGATCTGCTTCTGCTGGGCTTCGACTTCCGACAGGCGCACCGGCCCCTTCGATTCCAGGTCTTCGCGCATCATTTCGCCGGCGCGCGCGCTCATGTTCTTGAAGATCTTCTCGCGCAGGTCCTGCGAGGCGCCCTTGAGCGCGATGATCAGCATCTCGGACTGCACTTCGCGCAGCAGCAGCTGGATGCCGCGGTCGTCGATGTCGATGATGTTGTCGAACACGAACATCTCGTCCATGATCTTCTGCGCCATGTCGTTGTCGTAGTTCTTGATGTTGTCCATGACCGAGCCTTCCTGCTCGCCGCTCATGAAGTTCAGGATCTCGGCCGCGGCGCGCACGCCGCCCAGCGACGACTTCTTGATGTTTTCGTTACCCGACAGGAGCTTGGTGAGCACGTCGTTCAGCTCGCGCAGCGCGGCCGGCTGCACGCCGTCGAGCGTGGCGATGCGCAGCACCACGTCGTTGCGCAGACGGTCGGTGAAGTTGCCGAGGATTTCGCAAGCCTGGTCGCGTTCCAGGTGGACCAGGATGGTGGCGATGATCTGCGGGTGCTCGTTGCGGATCAGTTCCGACACCGACGATGCGTCCATCCACTTCAGGCTTTCGATGCCCGACGCGTCCTTGCCGCCCAAAATACGCGACAGCAGCACCGAGGCCTTGTCGTCGCCCAGCGCCTTGGTCAGCACCTGGCGGATGTATTCGTCCGAGTCCAGGCCCACGGTGGAATTGAGCTCGGTCTGCTGGCGGAACGAGTCCAGCACCGTGACCACCTGTTCATGCTGCACGCTCTTCATCGTGGCCATCGCAGCGCCCAGCTTGAGCACTTCACGCGGACCGAGAAAGCGCATCACTTCCGCGGCCTCCGATTCGCCGATGGCCAGCATCAGGATCGCTGCCTTGTGAATCCCGTTATCATTCATTTGCGCCTACCCATGCTTTAACCACGTTTGCCACGACCCGCGGGTCTTCCTTGGCCAGATTCTTGGCCATCTGCAGATTCTCGCGATATCCCTGCGCCGTCTGGGCTTCTATTTCTTCGAGCTGCGAGCGGTTGATGACCGCCTGTTCATCCTCTTCGTGCGCGATTTCGACCGGTTCCGGCGCCGCCGGCACGGAGGATATCTCATCGAGCTTGCGGAAGATCGGCCGCAGCATCGGACGCAGGATGCGGAAGAACAGGTACGACAGCACGATGGCGGCCAGGGTGAATTTGCCGATTTCCTTGGCCAGCGCGATATTGCCCGGATCGCGCCACCAAGGGATGGTCGGAGGCGGATCGACCGGCTTGTCGACGCCGTCGAACGGCGCATTGGTCACGTTGAGGGTGTCGCCGCGCTCCTTCGAGTAGCCCATCGCCTCGCGCACCAGGTCATTGATCTGTGCCACCTCGGCGGCGGTCAGGGGCTTGACGGTGACCTTGCCGGTCTTGGCGTCGACGATGCGGCGATAGTTGACCAGCACGCCGACCGACAGGCGCTTGATGCCGCCCATCGGCTTCTGCTCGTAGCGCACGGTCTTGTCGACTTCGAAATTGGTGGTGGCGTCCTTGCGGCTGCTGCTGTTGGCGCCCGCCGGCGCGCCGGGAGCGGCGCCGCCGTCGATCGGCGCGGTGGCGGCGCCCGGCGGCTGGTTCGACAGCGCGCCCGGCACGCCGGCGGCGCTGGCGCCCGGATTGCCCGCCTCCGAGGTCTGGGTGCTGCGGATGGCTTGCGGATTGGGCGGCGAATTGGGCTTGTAGCTTTCGGCGGCGGTATCGACCTGGGCGAAATCGACGTCGGCGGTGGCTTCGGCGCGCACATTGCCTTCGCCGACCAGCGGGGTGATCAGGGACTCGACCTGCTTGACGATGCTTTGCTGCAGCTGCAGCACATACTTGAGCTGGTTCGGGTCGAGCTGCTTGGCGCCGGCCTGCTTGCTGGTGTCCGACAGCAGGTTGCCGTTCTGGTCCACCACGGTGACATTCGACAGCGGCAGTTCCGGCACGCTGGAGGCGACCAGGTGGACGATGGCGCTGACCTGGGCCTGGTCGAGCGCGCGGCCGGTTTGCAGGTTCAGCAGCACCGAAGCGGTGGGTTTTTGCTGTTCGCGCACGAACACGGACGGTTTTGGCAGGGCCAGGTGCACGCGCGCCGAGCCGACCGCGGCCAGCGATTCGATCGAGCGCGCCAGTTCGCCTTCCAGCGAGCGCTGGTAATTGACCTGTTCGTGGAACTGGGACACGCCCAGTTTCTGGTTTTCCATCAGCTCGAAGCCGACATTGCCGCCCTTGGGCAAGCCTTGCGCGGCCAGTTTCAGGCGCACATCGTGCACCTTGTCGCTCGGCACCAGGATGGCGCCGCCGCCTTCGGAGAATTTATACGGGACCGCCATCTGGTCGAGCGAGGCGGTGATGGCGCCGCCGTCGCGGTCGCTGACGTTGGCAAACAGGACACGGTATTCCGGCTGCTGGCTCCACATCCACACCGCCGCCATGATGGCCAGCACGATTGCGATTCCCAGGCCGAGCATGAAATTGCGTCCCAGCGGCGTCTGCAGGAATGTAGGCGGCGGTGCGGGGTTGATGTCGACGAGTTCTTCGGCTGCTGCCATGGGTTGGTTCCGGGGCGTAGCGCCCAACGTGTCAATGAATGTTCCCAGCGGTAAAGACGAAACTGGGGCTCAGGCACAATTATGCGGGCGGCGGGGACCGGTCAAAGGCCTGAATAGAGCGCGCTTTCGCGCTCTGCTCGGACGGAAAACTGGCGCATCCCCTGCTATTGTGACAGCCTGACATCGCGTGTATTGGCATTGTACCCGCGTGGCGGCGGCATGGAAGAGGCCGTCATAGTGTCGTCACAGGAGAACAACATGAACATTGGTGGAATTGACAACAGCCGCATTCAGGCGATGATGGAACAGTTGAAGGCGGCGGCGACCAAGCCGACCGCCGGCGTGGCCGCGCCCGCCGACATCGCCGCACCCGGCAGCGCCGCCAAGGTCGATTTCGCCGATGCGCTGAAAAACTCGATCAGCCAGGTCAGCGACGCGCAGAACGCGGCCGAAGCCAAGGGCAAGGCCTTCGCCATGGGCGACGATTCGGTCAATCTGTCGGATGTGATGATTTCGATGCAGAAGGCCAGCATCGGCTTCCAGGCCACGGTGCAGGTGAGGAACAAGCTGGTGTCGGCTTATCACGAAATCATGAATATGCAGGTGTAAACGCTTGCCACCGACAGGCCCGGACTCATGAAGCAGCGACATAAACCCATGCGCTGCACGGCATGAATCGCCTGTTAAAATTATCGTAACATCACAGGCTCTTGGTCGGGCCGCCTCGCTCCTCTACGGCCCGTCACTTGTCGTCAGCCGAGAGGAAGTGAACTCATGGATAACTCCAGCGATATCGATCAAGCCCGGCGCGATCTGCTCATTACTGGTGCGCTGTCGGCGACCGCGGTTGCGCTGCCACCGGTGGCCGCTGCGCAAACCGCCGCCACGCCCGCGCCGGTGCTCGCCAAGGTGTCCCTGCGCGTCAATGGCCAGCGCCACGCCATGGAGCTCGACACCCGCACCAGCCTGCTCGACATGCTGCGCGAGCATCTGCACCTGACCGGCACCAAGAAAGGCTGCGACCAGGGGCAGTGCGGGGCCTGTACCGTGATCGTCGACGGGCGCCGCATCAATTCCTGCCTGAGCCTTGCCGTGATGCACGAGGGCGCGGACATCACCACCATCGAAGGCCTGGGCACGCCCGCCAGGCTGCATCCGATGCAGACGGCCTTTATCAGGCATGACGGCTACCAGTGCGGTTACTGCACGCCCGGGCAGATCTGCTCGGCAGTTGCGATGCTGGACGAGATTGGCCAGGGCATCCCCAGCCATGCCAGCCCCGATCTGAACGCCAAACCGCTGCTGTCGGCGGCCGAATTGCGCGAACGCATGAGCGGCAATATCTGCCGCTGCGGCGCCTATTCGAATATCGTCGAGGCGATTACCGAAGTTGCGGGAGGTAAAGCATGAAGGCCTTTACGTATCAGCGCGCCAGGACGCCGGCCGAAGCGGCCGCCGCAGTTGCGCGCGTCCCCGGGGCGCGCTTTATCGCCGGCGGCACCAATTTGCTGGACCTGATGAAGCTGGAGATCGAGACCCCGCCGCATCTGGTCGACGTGACCGGCCTGGCGCTCGACAAGATCGAGGCCGCGCCGGGCGGCGGACTGCGCGTGGGCGCGCTGGTGCGCAATACCGACCTGGCGGCCGATGCGCGGGTGCGGCGCGATTACGCCGTGCTGTCGCGCGCGCTGCTGGCGGGTGCGTCGGCGCAGCTGCGCAACAAGGCGACCACCGCCGGCAATCTGCTGCAGCGCACCCGCTGTCCCTATTTCTACGACACCAACCAGGCCTGCAACAAGCGCGCGCCGGGCAGTGGCTGCGCCGCGCTCGGCGGCTACACCCGCAGCCATGCGATCGTCGGCCAGAGCGAGACCTGCATCGCGACCCATCCGAGCGACATGGCGGTGGCCATGCAATTGCTCGACGCCGGCGTGGAAACGGTGCGGCCGGATGGCGCCGTGCGCACCATCCCGATCGCTGATTTTTACCGCTTGCCGGGCGCAACCCCGCACATCGAAACCACGCTGGCGCCGGGCGAGCTGATTACCGCGGTCACGCTGCCCAGTCCGCTTGGCGGCAAGCACGTTTATCACAAGGTGCGCGACCGGGCTTCGTATGCCTTCGCGCTGGTGTCGGTGGCGGCGGTGCTGCGGCCGGACGGCAGCGGCCGGGTCGCCCTCGGCGGCGTGGCGCACCGTCCGTGGCGGGTGCCGGCGGCGGAAGCGGAGCTGGCGCGCGGCGGCAAGGCGGTGACCGACGTGCTGCTGGCCGGCGCCCGCGTCACCAGCGAGAATGCCTACAAAATCCCGCTGGTTCAGCGCACGCTCGACGCGGTGCTGGCGGAAGCGAAGAAAGGCTGATGAGATGAAATTCACCACTCCCGCGACCACCAATCCGATCGACCGTTTGAAGGTCATCGGCAAGCCGACCGACCGCATCGACGGTCCCCTGAAGACCACCGGCAGCGCGCCCTACGCTTATGAACAGCACAAGGCCGTCCCCAATGCCGCTTATGGCTACGTGGTGGGCGCGGCCATCGCCAAGGGCCGCATCGCCGGCATGGATACCAGCGCGGCCAAGGCGGCGCCGGGCGTGATCGCCATCGTTACCGCCGACAGCGCGGGCAAGCTCGGCAAGGGCAATTTCAATACCGCCACGCTGCTGGGCGGTCCCGAGATCGAGCACTACCACCAGGCCATTGCCCTGGTCGTCGCCGAGACGTTCGAGCAGGCGCGCGCGGCGGCCGTGCTGGTCAAGGTCGAGTACGCGAAGCAGGCCGGCCGGTACGACCTTGCGGCGGCCAGGCACGCGGCGGCCGTGCCGAAGCCGGGACAGGACAAGCCCGACAGCCAGACCGGAAAGTTCGAGTCCGCGTTCGTTCAAGCGCCGGTCAAGCTCGATGCCACCTACAGCACGCCCGACCAGACCCACGCGATGATGGAGCCGCATGCCTCGATCGCGCAGTGGGACGGCGACAAGCTGACGCTGTACACCTCCAACCAGATGATCAACTGGACCAGGAACGATCTGGCCAAGACGCTCGGCATTCCCGCGGCCAATGTGCGGCTGGTGTCGCCGTTTATCGGCGGCGGTTTCGGCGGCAAGCTGTTCCTGCGCTCGGAAGCGCTGCTCGCCGCCCTTGGCGCCAAGGCGGCGCGGCGCCCCGTGAAAGTGGCGCTGCAACGCGCCATCATGATGAATAACACCACGCACCGGCCAGCAACCATCCAGCGCATCCGCATCGGCGCCACGCGCGAGGGGCGCATCGGCGCGATCGCGCACGAGAGCTGGTCGGGCGACCTGCCGGACGGCAAGCCGGAAACGGCCGTTATGCAGACCCGCCTCCTGTACGCGGGCGCCAACCGCATGACGCGGATGCGTCTGGCAACACTCGATCTGGCCGAAGGTAACGCCATGCGCGCGCCCGGCGAGGCGCCGGGAATGATGGCGCTCGAGATCGCCATGGACGAGATGGCCGAGAAACTGAAGATGGACCCGGTCACTTTTCGCATCGTCAACGACACCACGGTCGACCCGGAAAAGCGCGAGCGCAAGTTCTCGCAGCGCCGCCTGGTCGACTGCCTGCGCATGGGCGCGGAGCGCTTCGGCTGGGACCAGCGCCATCCCGTGCCGGGCAAGGTGCGCGAGGGCCGCTGGCTGATCGGTCTGGGCATGGCGGCGGCGTTCCGTAACAATCTGGTGATGAAGTCGGGGGCGCGCGTGCGCCTCGAGCGCGACGGCACGGTGACCGTGGAAACCGACATGACCGACATCGGCACCGGCAGCTACACCATCATCGCCCAGACTGCAGCCGAGATGCTCGGCGTGCCGCTCGAACACGTGGCGGTGCGCCTGGGCGACTCGGCTTACCCGGTGTCGGCCGGGTCGGGCGGGCAGTTTGGCGGCAACAGCTCGACTGCCGGGGTGTACGCGGCCTGCGTCAAGCTGCGCCAGGCGATCGCGGCGAAGCTTGGGCTGGACCCGGCCACGGCCGATTTCGCGGACGGGGAGGTGAGCGCGGGCGCGCGCACGCTGGCCTTGCGCCAGGCCGCCAGCGACGGCGCGCTCACCGGCGAGGACAGCATCGAATTCGGCGACCTGGCCAAGAAAGTCCAGCAATCGACCTTTGGCGCCCACTTCGTCGAGGTGGCGGTCGACGCCGCCACCGCCGAAGTGCGGGTGCGGCGCATGCTGGCCGTGTGCGCGGCCGGGCGCATCCTGAATCCGAAATCGGCGCGCAGCCAGGTGATCGGCGCCATGACGATGGGGGTGGGCGCGGCGCTGATGGAACATCTGGTGGTCGATAAGCGGATCGGCTTTTTCGTCAACCACGACCTGGCCGGCTACGAAGTGCCGGTGCATGCCGACATTCCGCACCAGGAAGTCATCTTCCTCGACGAGACCGACCCGTACTCGTCGCCGATGAAGGCCAAGGGCGTGGGCGAGCTGGGCATCTGCGGCGTGGCCGCGGCGGTGGCGAACGCGATCTACAACGCCACTGGGGTGCGCGTGCGCGACTACCCGGTCACGCTCGACAAGCTGCTGGCGACGATGCCGGCGTATGCCTAGCCGGGGGCGCGAATCGCCTCGATAACCAGGGCCAGCGCGCGCGAGGAGTGGCGCCGGCTCGGGTAGTAAGCCTGCAGGCCGGGGAAGCTGGGACACCAGTGTTCCATCACGCTGATCAGGCGTCCTTCGCGCACATGCGGTCCGGCCATTTCCTCGGGAAGGAAGGCCAGGCCGCAGCCGCTCAGCGCCGCGTTGAGCATGTGGTAAGCGCTGGTGCAAACCACCTGGCCGCGCACGCGCACTTCGGTCATGCGCCCGGCTTCGCTCAGTTCCCACGCGTAAAGGCCGCCGTTGCTGGCCAGGCGCAGGGTGACGCAGTTGTGCTTCATCAGTTCGCGCGGCGAAGCCGGCTTGGGGCGCCACTCGAAATAGCCGGGCGAGCCGACGATCATCATCGGCACGTCCGGCGTCAGGCGCACCGCGATCATGTCTTTTTCGACCTGGTCGCCGTAGCGCACCCCGATGTCGTAGCGTTCGGCCGCGATGTCGATCATGCGGTACTCGGAGTTCAGTTCCACATGCAGATCGGGATAGAGCGGCAGGATTTTCGCCAGCCGCGGCCACAGCACGGTATTGATCACGTGATCGATCGCGGTAATGCGCACCGTGCCGGCAGGGTTGTCGCCCAGATCGCTGACTGCGGCAATTTCCGCGTCGATCTCTTCCAGCCGCGGGGCGACGTTCTGGATCAGGCGTTCGCCCGCCTCGGTAGGCGAAACGCTGCGCGTGGTGCGGGTGAGCAGGCGCACGCCCAGGCGCGCTTCGAGCGAGCGGATGATGTGGCTCAGCGCCGATTGCGTCATGCCCAGCTTGGCCGCCGCCCGCGTGAAACTGCGTTCCCGGGCGACTTCGAAAAAGACAAGGATGTCGTTGATATTGTCGCGCGCCATCTGGTCGAGTCCTGGAATGTCGAGTTCAACTCATGAAATAACGGGCTGGATTCATGATGATAATTCATAAGGTCGTTCGACCATATTTCCATTGCCGCCATGATGATCGGCGGGACGGCGCTGTTGCCAGCCGCGTCGTTCGTCATTGGCAATGGGCCCCCGCTTTGCGCGAGGGCGACTTAGCGCTGCAGGTGCTGGATCAGATACATCAGTCCGGGCATGCTGGCCATGGCCAGCAGGGTGCTGGTCATCACGGCGGTGGCGGCCTTTTCGGGATGCAGCTGCAGCTGGTTGGCAATGACCACCGAATTGCCCGCCATCGGCACGCAGCACATCAGCAGCACTGCCGCCTGTTCGACCGGGGCCAGCGAGGCCTTGAACAGGCTGATCAGCAGCATGCCCAAACTGGGCCAGTACACATACTTCCAGCCGATCGCGGCAAGCAGGAACTTCCAGTCGAGTGCAAAGCGCTGGATTTTCGACAGGGTCAGGCCGATCACCATCATGCCCAGCACGCTGTAGGCGCCCTTGAAGTTGTTCATGCTGGCAATGAGCACTTCGCCGGGCATCAGGGCCGTGCCTTTGATCAGGGTGGCAAGGGCGAAGGCGTACAGGGTGGGCATGCGCGCCACCGTATTCAATGAGTCGCGCACGCCATATTTGCCGCGCGAGGTGATGAAGTAGCCGACCGTGAAGTCGTACAGGTTGGCGCCGAAGATGAGGAACACGGCCACGGCGGCGCCGTGGGCGTCGAACAGGGCCAGCGCCATTGGCAGGCCGAAGTAGCCGGTGTTGCCGGTGCCGCCGGCGAAGGCAAACAGATTCTTGGTGTTGTCGCGCCAAAGCAGGCGGCCGACGTTGTAGGCGAGAATGGCCGAGCTGCTGCAGATCAGGAAGGCCGCCGCCGAGAAGCGGATGTAGTTGCCGGCAGGTGCCTGGAGCACCGACACGAACATCACCGCCGGGGTGATCACGTACACCAGCAGGGTGGAGATGTCCTGTTGATTGGTCTTGAATTTCTTGCCAACGACTATGCCGATGAGGGCGATCGCGATCAGAAAGCCGACGCGGGTCAGCATGTCATGCAGGTGCATCCGGTCCTTTTAGCTCAAACCGGCGATGCGGGCGTTGCGTTCGCGCTCCAGCTTGGTGATGTATTTCTGCACGTTGGCCAGGTTGCCGCGCGAGATGTCGATGAATTCGCAGCCAAGACGCCGGTTGGTCTTGCTGTTCAGTAAAGTCATTTCGATCGAGTTGCGGATCTGCAGGCTGGTCGTGACCGTGCCCACTTCCGGCAATTCGATGCGCACATTCTCGTACTTGCTGCCGATGGTGGTGCCCAGCACCAGTTTATTGTCGAGGATGGCGATGCCGCCGCAGCTGATGTCGGCCAGCGGGAAAATATTGTTGCCGCCGCCCAGTTCGGGCGGCATGGTAATGACCGCGCGCACCGGGTTGCTGACCGGCGTGGGCATGCGGTAGTACTCGCGCCGCTGCAGGCGGATCAGGCTCTCCGGCACGGTCATGCGGAAGGCGGCGCTGTTCTGGAATTTGGCGGCGCTGACGCCGTCGGCGGCGAACAGGATGCGGATCTTGTCCAGGCTGGTTTCGAAGGAAATCCCCTTGGCGGCCAGAATGCGCTGGTTTTGCTCCTGGTTGAGCGAGCAGTCCAGCAGCACGGTGCCGGCCTCGCCATCCACCTCCAGCACCGAGGTGACGCACACGTCCGATTCGCCGTGCACCAGCATGCGCACCAGCTGCTTTTTTTCGCCGATATTGCGCATCAGCGCAATGATTTCACGGCGCGAGGTGACTTCGTAATCGTGCCAGTTTTGCAGTTCGGCTTCGTAAAGTGATTGCATGGGATCAGCCGCTTCGCGGTGGAGTAACAGGTGGGTCGATCAGACGGGCCGCATCGGGCGCGGCGGGGAGCGCCCCACCATTCTTCTGCGCAACTTCTACATGATATCGCCACGCCAGCAGTTCCGCAATTGCGCGCTGGGCGTGCGGGCGGAATCTGTCGGCCCGGATCGACATCCGTGATCAAGCCGACAAGTTTTTGGGATGTGACCGCAGGTCCCAGGTGGAAAGTTTTCAACTTCGAAACTTTCGCACAAAATAAATTTTTCCTGGTAAAAATATTGTTTTGTGGCAACCTTGATGTCGTTACAGGGTGAGGCACATCTCCGTCGCGCCACCGGCGACTCCGCGCATACTTCTCATAGAGTTTTCATTCATGCATTCCCGTCCGTTTTTCTCAAAGTTTCTTGCTCTCATTTTTCTGACGTTCTGTTCGTTGTCTGCACTGCATGCCCAGGATACCCGTGCCCCGTCCGTCTCCATCACGGCGGACATGGGGGGCTGGGCCGATCAGCCGTCGATCAGCGACGACGGTCGTTACATTGCCTTCCGCTTCTCCACGCAGCCTGCAGGCCAGGGGCGAACCGACATCTACGTTCAGGATAGGGTGACCGGTGTCCGCCAAATCGTCACTAGCGGTGCCGTCGGCAATATCCTTAACAATACCGGGCAAAATCCGATTGTCAGCGGAAACGGACGCTACGTCTTGTATCGGACCAGCGCTACGAGCTATGGCACCGCCGGAGCCTATGCCTATCGTGTATTCGATCGCATCACTGCAACCACCGACACCGCAGTCGAGTTGAACACGGGTTTGGCTGGTTTTCCCTACGCCGCCATTAGTGCGGATGGGCGTTATGTGGTATATCGCGCGCTGGTCAACCCAACATATTACGCAGTATTCGTGCGCGATATGGTCGCAAGAACTACTGTTCAGGTTGGTCCGCTCTGGATCAACTCTGGCGGCTTTGCCGGCGACCGGTTGGGTATCAGCGTGGACGGCAGGTTTATCCTGATTCCAGCTAGGGAAACCGCGATAGCGGCTGCGAATGCAGTGGTGATTAACCGGGAAACCGGAGCGATTGAGTTGGCAAGCATAAATTACTCGGGAGCGAACGGATCCAATGTCCAGCTGCCTTCTATAAGCGCCGATGGCCTGAGCGTCGCTTTTTCGTCGCAATCCAACACCTTGGTCCCAGGTGACACGGGTACAACCTGGGACGTATTCGTGCGAAACCGAGCGACTGCAACGACAGAGCGCATTATCACGGATGCTGCCAATGCGACGATGAGTGCGAATTCACGTTATGTTGTGTTTGCGGGCCGTAGGAGAATTTCGCCTCAGGCTCCGGAAGAGGGGATACATCGATATGATCGCGTTACCACGACCATGCGCAGCGTCTTCGGTACATACGCCAATGCGACTATCCCGGTATTGAGCGCTGATGGGCGGTACGTCGCCTATAGACAAGGCTATTCCGTCGCGAATCAGTCGACTGGGTCGCAGATCTTTGTTGCCGACTTTGGCCCTCCGGCTGGACTCTCGGCGTCGCTTGCGAGCCTCGCGCTGACGGAAGGCGGAATCGAGGGAACCTACAGCCTGGTCCTGACCACGGCGCCGGCCGCCGACGTGACTGTCACGATTGCAACCGGCACCCAGCTGACGGCTGCCCGGACCCAGCTGACGTTTACGCCAGCAAACTGGAACGTGCCGCAGACGGTGAGCATCCGGGCCGTGCAGGACGGCGTGAGCGAAGGCCCGCACAGCGCGGTAATCACCCACGCCCTGTCCAGTACCGATCCCGCCTACCAGGCCACTGGTGTGACACGGGTGACGGTTGCTATTGCCGATGCCGTCACGCCGACCGTTACGCATTCGGTGGCCGCTGGCGTCGTCTGGACCCAGCCTAACCTGCCCGTACGGGGCACTGCGGCCCCGGGTTCGACCGTGCTGGTCAGCGCCACCAACGTCACGACCAATGCCGTCATTGCCGTCAGTACGGTGGCCGATTCGAATGGCGTGTGGAGCCTTACTTTGTCGGGACTGAGCGACGGCGCGTATCAGTTGCGGGCTGAAGCCGATGCGATCGGCAGCACCATCGCAACGGTCACGATTGACAGTCATGCGCCAGTGAGTACGATTGCGATCAGCCCAGCCGGCGTCGCAGGCTGGTATGCCAACGCGGTGCAGGTCACCATCAGCGCCACCGATGGCATTGGCGGGCAAGGCGTGGCGCGCAGCGAGTACAGCATCAATGGCGTTACCTACCTTGCATTCCCGGCCGCTGGCGTGAGCCTGACTACCCAAGGCAATACCAGCCTGTGCTACCGCTCGATTGACAAGGCCAACAATATCGAGCCCGCGCGCTGTGTTGCGATTGCGATCGACACGGTGCCGCCGCAAGTGGCGGCGGTATTCAATGCAATGAACAATACCCTGGCGCTGAGCGCCAGCGACAGCGGTTCGGGCATCGCCAGCGTGGAAGCGAGCCTGGATGGCGGCGTTACCTGGTCGCCTTATACCGCCGTCCTGGAGTTCGGCAGCGATGGCAGTCACGTGGTGCACTACCGCGCACGCGACAAGGCTGGCAATCAGGCCGTGGGGCAAACAACGGTTCAGGTCGTCACCACACCGACGATGACCCCGCCGCAGCCTGCCACGGCAACCGAAGCGGTCATGTCGACCTTTAATCTCGGTAGCTTTATGGACCGAAATACCGATGGCCCATGGGCTGTCGATGTCGACTGGGGCGATGGTTCCGTCCACACGGTTTTCAGTGCCGACGCGGCAGGTGCGCTCAACCCCGCAGCCCATACCTATGCCGATAGCGGTTCCTATACGGTGAATGTCAAGGTGACCGATCGAACCGGCCTGGTGGGCAGTTCCGTCTTCCCGGTCGACGTGGCGAACTCGGCGCCACAGGCCGAACTGCGCGTGCCTGCCACGGCGCTCGAAGGCGCTACCGTGCTCGTCAGCATGGTTAACCCCTTCGATGCGTCCGCTGCCGACATCCAGGCCGGCTTTCGCTATGCGTTCGCGTGCGATGGCGCTTCCTTGGCCAACGCCACGTACGCCAACAGCGGTCCGAAAAGGACCGTCGTCTGCACCGTCGGCGACAACGGTACGCAGACGGTCCGTGCCCGTATCATCGACAAGGACGGTGGCTATGCCGAGTACACCGGGTTCATCGCTGTCGCCAATGTCGCGCCGCGGGCCATGTTGTCCGCTACCAGCGCTGTGATCGAAGGCGGCAGCGCAAGCGTAAGCTTAAGCGGCGCAATCGATCCGTCGGGTGCCGACACCCAAGCCGGTTTCCACTATGTGTTCGCTTGCGGAACGGAGTCACTCGATGGGGCAAGTTATGCGACGGGCAGCACGAGTTCCAGCGCCAGCTGTCTGTTTGCCGATGGCCCCGCAGTGCAAGCCGTGCGCGCGCGGATCTTTGACAAGGACGGTGGCTTCACGGAATACAATACCGAGGTCAGCGTGACCAATGCACCGCCGGTATTGGGGGCGATCCAGGCAACAGCCTCGCCAGTCATCCTCAACACGCCCGCCTCTGTCCGCGCAGGGTTTACCGACTCCGGCGTTGCCGACACCCACACCGCTCGCATTGAATGGGGCGATGGCAGCGTTACCGAGGGGGCGGTCATTGAAATGCTTGGCACTGGCAACGGAAATGTCAGCGGCGAGCATCTTTATTCGTTGCCGGGCAGCTATACGATCCGGATCACCTTAACCGACAAGGATGGCGGCGTCGGCTCGGCAACGAATGACATGACGATCATCGCAAACGAGCCGTAACAATAAGTCGGCTTTTAGCTCAACCCGGCAATGGCACGCCTCGGGGGATGATTTCACGGCGCTTGCTGTGGAGTCGTTGGTGGGTCGAGCAGGCGGGCCGCGTCGGGGGCGGCGGGCTTGGCCCCACCATTTTTTTGCGCAACTTCTATCTGATATAGCCACGCCAGCAGTTCCGCAATTGCGCGATAGAGGGCGGGCGGAATCTGTCGGTCCAGATCGACATCCATGAGCAAAGCGACAAGTTCTTTGGATTCGTGCAGGTAGACACCGGCGTCCTTGGCGCGCTGCATGATTTGTTCGGCCACCAGCCCCTTGCCCTTGGCCACGACCTTGGGCGCGGGGTCGCCGTCGCGGTAGGCCAGCGCCACCGCCGATTGCTGCTTGCGCACGATGGGCGGCTCAGCCATCGCCGTCGCTGCGGATCTTGAGCGACGACAGCGGCAAGCCGGCCGCCTCCAGCGCGCCCGAGAGGCTGGCGGCGTTGGCGCGCAGCAGGCTGCCGGTGTCGCTGGAGCCGGTGTCGACCTGGATGTGCAATTGTCCGCCATGCAAGACCACGGTGGCGGCGACTTCCCCCAGCAGCGGAAAACGCAGGCGTACGCCGCTGCGCCAGGGGGTGTCGTGTTCCTGTTCGCCAGGCTTTGCCTGCCGTTCGGGCGCGTCGCGCGCCACTTCCCAGCGCATCGCCTGGCCAGGCCAGGGCTGGCCTTCCCACACCACGCGACCCTGTTCCTGGGTGTTTAGCTGCAGATTGATGAACTGGGCGGTTTCCTGGTCGATGCCGGGCAGGGCGGGCGCGGCCGTGGCCGTCTGCTGCTGGTGTCCGGTCACGGCCGCGCGCTGCATTTGCGGCTCGCGCGCCAGCGTTTCGACCGGGCGCTGTCCGGCCGACCATTCGGCCACGTGCGATTCGTAGAACAGGCCGCTTTCGCTCAGCGACTGGCGCAGCGCGCTGGCCATTTCCTGGGGCGGCGCGGCCGGGGTCTGGGTCAGCGGCGCCGGGGCAGTGATGCCGCCCGGCGCTTTGGGGGCGGCCGCGGCCAGCACCGTGGCGATGGTGCGCGCGCTCTCGCTGATGGTGGCCGGGGTGCTGCTCGGATCAATGGACGGCAGCAGTGCCGTGGGGGTCAGCGGTGCCTTGGCCAGCTGGGCGGCGGCATACGAGAGCGGGCGCTGGACCGGGACGGGCAGTTCGGCCTGGGGTGTCGCGGCTGCGGCTGCGGCCGGGGGCCGGGAGGCTGCTGGCGTGGCGGCCTGGCCGCCATCCAGATACACCAGCGGTTCGGCCCGCGTACTGGTGCCGGGGGGCGGCGCCGGGGCGGCTTCGGCATAGGCAAGCGCGGTATGCGCGCCTTGCTGGGTGGCGATCTGGAAGGTGGGGCGGGGGGAAAGCGCGACCAGGGTGAGCGGCACTTGCTGGCCGACTTCGGCGCCCTGGGGCAGCAGCATGCGGGCCGGGGTGCCCGCCACTTTCACCATGAAACTGCCATCGGTCAGGCGCGACAGCACTTCGCCTTGCAGGGACTTGCCGAGCGAGCCGGCGAGCGAGCGCTGGAAGGCTTCCTGGCGGACATCGCCGACGACCTCGACCGCCGCGACGCCATCGACGCGCGCGACCGGGGTGAGGCTGATGTCGGCGCGCGGCAACATGACGCTGCCTTATCAGGAACCGTAGGCGCGCGCCAGGCGGCGCTCGACGCCGGCATTGTTCATCAAAGCCGACAGCTGGGCCATCCACGGCATGGTCAGGTCGCGGATCTTGCGGTCGTCGTCGAGCATCTTGCGGATCGCTTCGACCTTGCGGGTGCGGCTTTCGCCCACCAGCGGCACCGGCGGCTCGTTGTCCTTGAGCGCACGCACGTGGGCGGCGCATTGCTGCTCAAGCACGACCAACTGGTCCCAGTCGCTGGTGCTGGCGGCGTGAAGCATTTGCGCAGTCAGGCCGACCATCGCTTCGTATACGGAAACAACTTCTTGGCTAGTCATCTTTATACTCTTACGCGCTGGCGAGGGTTGGGGTGGCAGGCACGGCAGCGGAGGCCGGCTGGGATTGGGCGTCGCCGCCAATCGCATTCCAGGCGCCGCGCAGTTCGCCAAGGAGGCGCTGCACTTCTTCCAGAATGTCGACCTGGTTCTTCAGGTTGGCCTGCAGCAGGCGCGAACCCATGTATTCGTACAGGGCGTCCAGCCCTTCGGCGATTTCGCCGCCGGCTTTCTTGTCGAGCGAGGCGCGCAGGCCGCTGTCGATGATCATGATGGCCTTGGAAATGGCGGCGCCCTTGGCCGGGATATTGTCGGCCTTCATGTGCATGATGGCTGCGTTCACCGAGACCAGCGCGCCGTCGAACAGCATGACGATCAGCTTGTGCGGGCTGGCCGAAATCACCCCGGTTTCGATGCCGACCTTGGCATAGGCGTTGACGCCGCTTTGCTTGGATCCAAACATTCTTTGTTCCCCTATTAATTGTTGCTGCTAGCGGACAGGGCCGCAAACTGCTGAGTCAGAAAGTCCGCCGTCGACTTCATGCCGGCAATCGCCTTGTCCAGCGCCGTGTATTGGGCGCGGTAACGTTTCTCGATGTCGGCCAGCTTGTCCGAAAACGCGTCCTTTTGCTTGCCGATATCAGAAATGCTTGCGGTTAATCCCTTGGTGCTGTTGGAGATCAGCCCGCTGGCACCGAGGAAGTTATTGGCCAGGTTGTTGAGCTGGTAAGCGTAGCCCTGCGAGAAGCCGACCGTGCCGCGATCGCCGATGGCGCCGCCGGTCACGTCGATCTTCAAACCCGACACCTCCGAGCCGGCCGCGCCGGTCAGCGACTGCCCGGCGCCGACGGCCGCCTGGCCGCCGATCGTGCCGGCGACGTCGACCCCGACCACCGGAGTGGCGCCGCCGAAAATGTCGGACACGGCGGTGCCAGTCTTGCTGGTCAGCGTGAGGTTCGACTGCGCGCCGTACTTGACCGAGACAAGGCTGAGCTTGCCGTCGGTGCCGGCCGTGACGTTGACCGCCAGGCCGTTGTTATTAAAGCTGGTCGTGCCGTTGATGGCCGACTGGATCAAGGTGGCCAGCTGGCCCGGCGAATAGGTGCCGGCCGACAGCGCCACGGTGGCGGTGCGGCTGGGCGTGGACGGCGAGGTTTCGTTCAGGGTCACGGTCCAGCTGGTGTCGGCCGCGATGGTGGTGGCCGGTCCGAGCGCCAGGTCGCCCGCCAGGGTGCCCTGGGCGGCCAGGGCGGTGATGTGGACCGCGTAGTCGCCCGGCACGGTTTTGCTGGTCGAGGTATTGAAGGCCACCAGCGGATCGCTGGCCTTGCCGACGGCGGCGAACAGCCCGGCGATGGCGTCGGGCTGGTTCTTGATGGCGGTCGACAGCTTGCTCGAGTCCAGCACCAGCGAGCCGTCCTTCTGGAACGAGATGCCGACCGAGGACAGGGTGGTCAGGTCGCCGGCCAGGCCGGTGACGGCGCTCGAGAGCTGCTTGCGCACCTGCATCTGCAGCGCGCGCACGGTCGGGTCGCCCAGCAGCGGCCCGGCGCGTTTGGTTTCGGCGTTGTAGCTGGTCGCGTCCTTGATGGCAGTGTTGAGGTCGTTGTAAGCCTTGACGAAGTTGCCCACGCTGGTGTTGACCGAGGCACTGTCGCGCTCCACGTGCAGACTGGCGCGGCCGACCCGGCCGATCGACAGGGTCACCCCCTGGATCGCCTCGGAAACGCTGGTGGTGGCGCTGCTGATGGCCACGCCGTTGACGTTGAGCTTGGAGTCCTGGGCCGCGGTGGTTTGCGTCATGTTCTGGGCGCCGGTCGGGTCGTAGCCGAGCAGCGCTTCCAGGGCTGGATCGGCCACGCCGCCATCGGTGCCGGTCACGCTGACCTTCATGCTGGAGGTGGCGCCGGTCTTGGTCGAGGTCAGGATCAGGTGGTTCGGGGTGGCGCTGCCGTCCGAGACGATGGTGGCGGTGAGGCCGATGTTGGCCTTGTTGATGGCGTCGCGGATGCCTTGCAGGCTGTTGTTGGTGCTATCGATCTTTACGGTGCCGCTGAGGCGGACGTTGTCCTGCACAAAGCCCGTGCCCTCGTAGGCGCCGCCGGTGCCGGCGGTAAACCCGGCCAGGGCCGGGTTGGTGCCGGCGATGGTGATCGGGCTGGCGTTCGCCGAGCTCAGGGTCACGCCGCCGGTCACGGTGACGCCCGAGCCGTTGTTGGCGGTGGCGCTGTCCTTGCCGATGCCGCCGTTGACGGTGCCGGTGACGGTTTCGGTGATCGACAGGTTGCTGCCGTCGGCGGCGGTAAACACCAGGTCGCCGGTGGCGGCGCTGCCGGTGACGGTGATGTTGGCGGCGGTCAGGGCGGCGGTGACGCTGTTGCTGCCACCCAGGATGGCGTCCAGGCCGGCGGCGTCGAGCGCGCCCGGACCCGTGCCCTGGCTGGCGATCTCGATGCCGTTGACCGACAAGGCGTACGTGCCGGCGCTGGTGTCGACCGCGCCGAAGGTGCTGGCCCCAAGCGCGCCGAACAGGGTGGCGCTGCTGGCGGTAGGGGCGGCGGTGGCCGACACGCCGGTGGTGGTAATTTGCTTATTGATGGCGTCGGCCAGCGCCTTGGCACTCTTGGTGGTGGCGTCGGTGCTGATGGTGGTGCCGTTGATCGACAGCGCACCGTTGCTGATGCCGCTGGCCTGCACGCCGACCGACAGCCCGGTACCGGCCAGGCCGAAACTGCCGCCGGTGACGGTGCCGAGCTGGAAGGTCAGGGTGGTCGGATTGCCAAGGCCGACGGCGGCCGTGGCGCTGACCACGCCCTTGGTGGCCAGCGTCTGCGCCTGGGCCAGCTGGGTCACGTTCACGTCGTAGATGCCGGCAGTGGCCGCGCTGGTGGCATTGCCGACCATGACGGTGGTATCGGCCGAGGTGGCGGTGGTCTGGTTAAAGCCCGACAGCGAGGACAGGCCCGCCATGCTGCCCTGGAAGGTGCCGACGGCGCCCGACAGCGCGCCCAGCGCGCTGACCTTGGCCTCATAGCTCTGGCTGCGCTTGTCGAGCACCGCCAGCGGCTGCGACTCGACTTGCATCAGCTTGGTGACGATCGCGTCGACGTCTAGGCCGGAACCAAGACCCGGAGTGGAAATGCCCACGGTAACCTCCAACGAAAAATACACTATACAAGCTTATCGGCACCTTCGAACGGTACTTGAGAGGGGTGTTTTACCGGCTATTTCTGAATCGCCTGTGACGGCGGGCGCGCGCGGCGCGAACTGGGGGGGGAAGCGAACAGCGGCAGAAGGGGCGAGCGCCGTCACGCTGCCAGTGGGCAGCCGGGATATTGACGACGAATTAACAACAAATGACGACTGGTGAAGTGGGTGTATTTACGCAGTCTGCTTGATCAACAGGCCGGTGACCTTGTCGAGGGCCTTGGCGATTTCCAGCGCTTCCGGGGATGGCATCTGGCGGATCACTTCCTTGGTCTTCTGGTCGACCACCTTGACGATGGTGCGCTTGCTGTCTTCGTCGACCGAGAACACCAGGTCCTGGGACAGGGTTTGCAACGACTTGTTGATATGGGAGACGGCGTCATCGAGTTCCTTGCGGCTCGGTACGGCGGCGGCTTGCTGGACGGCCTTGGGGCTGTCCACGGGGGCGCTGGGGGCGCGCGAGGCCGGTTGCGCGACGGCGTCGGTGCCGGGCGTGCGTTCCGGGCCTTTGGCGGGCTGGCCGATCGGTGAGATAGACATGATGCTTCCTTAACAAAAATTCCCCGGCGGATTTCTCCGGCCGGGGATCGATCAAAAAAGGACCGTTGCTGATCCTTTTCTGGTCCGTTACTTCATGCCGGATTAACCGCGCAGCAGGGCCAGCACGCCGTTCGGCAGCGAGTTAGCCTGGGCCAAGATCGCGGTACCGGCCTGTTGCAGGATCTGGCCGCGGGTCATGTTCGCGGTTTCTGCGGCAAAGTCGGTGTCCTGAATGCGGCTACGGGAAGCCGACAGGTTTTCCGTGGTCGTTTGCAGGTTCGAGATGGTCGAAGCGAAACGGTTCTGGATCGCACCCAGCGAAGCGCGGTTGCTGTTGATCGAGGTCAGCGCGGCATCGATGGTCAGCAGGGCCTTGTTGGCGCCGTCAACGGTGCTCACGTCGATGGAAGCAACGCTGTTCAGTTTGCTGCCGACGCTGGTGCCGGTACCCAGAACGGTCGAGTCGCTGCCGGCGGTGCCCGCAGCGGTGGTGCCTGCTGGGGTGCCGGCGATCGAGAAGCCGCTGTCGGACGAGAACGATACCGAACCGCCGACGGTCACGCCAGTTGTACTAATGTCCACGCCAGTACCTTGAGTGGCAGCAGTGGCGCCGATCGCCGCCACAGTGTCGGCGCCGCGCAGTTGTGCGGCGGGCGAAACGTTACCGGCGCCGCCCGAGAGGCCGACGTCAGCTGCGGTCGTCGCGATCTGGATGTCGTTACCAGCGCTCTCGGAAAGTTCCAGTTCCTTGGTGCCGGCCGAGGTCAGCTTGATGCTGGCGGTCACGCCGGTGGTGTTGCTCTGGGCGTTGACTGCTTGGGCCAGGGCCGACAGATCGCCGCCCACTACCGATGCCGAGATCGTCACTGGCTGTGAGTTAGCGTTGTTGGCCACCGAGTTCGACCCGCGCAGGGTGAACTGCACTGCACCGTCGACGATGCCGGAAATGGTGGCCTTGGTCGATGCCTGAGCTTGCACGCCGCTGGTGCCGCTCTGGGCGTTGACGTTGGCGGCAATTTTCTTGGCCGAGTCGCCATCGCCAACCGAGACGTTGGTGGTGATGCCCGCACCCGAGCTGATCTGCAGGACCTGGGCGGTTACCAGGTTGGCGGTGGTAGTTGATGCCTGGCTGATCGACGTGGCGTTGATTGGCGTAGCAGCGGTGCCGCCTTCCAAGGTGTTGTTGCCGATGTCCGAAGAACGGGCGCTGGCCACGCCGATATTGATGGTCTGGTTGGCGTTGGCGCCGACCTGGAACTGGGTCGAGGTCATGCTGCCGTCCAGAACGTTCTGGCCGTTGAACTGAGTGGTGTTGGCGACGCGGTCGAGTTCCTGGGTCAGGGCGGTGACTTCGTTGTTGATCGATTTGCGGTCGCTGTCGGAGTTGCTGCCGTTGGCGGACTGCACAGCCAGTTCGCGGACACGTTGCAGCAGGTCGCCTGCAGTGCTCAAGCCGCCCTCAGCCGTCTGGGCCAGCGAGATACCGTCATTGGCGTTACGGGCCGCTTGATTGTTACCGCGGATTTGCGAGGTGAAACGCTCGGAAATCGCCAGACCGGCAGCATCGTCTTTTGCGCTGTTGATGCGCAGGCCGGACGACAGGCGCTGCATCGACGTTGCCAAGGCGCTTTGCGACTGGTTCAGGTTACGCTGCGAGTTAAGGGAAGCGATGTTGGTATTGATATTTGCGGCCATGTTGTTTCTCCAAACTGGTATTTCGGGGCGGGCGATGTGCCACAGTTCACCTTGGTCTGTCACGCTGTTCCGTGACAATCAAACCGCAGTTGAATCAGGTAACGGAGCGTGTTTGAAAAAGTTGATGGAGAAAAACAGAATTTATTTTCAGTGCGCGCACTCAAGCGTCCCATCCCGGTCCCGCTTAAACGACCGGGTCGGGCGGAACTTGAGGGTGAAAAAAAATATTTTTCGCCCTCAATTCGGGGGATGGAAACGCCGCACGGGTGACGTTTCTCTGCCAGTTTTGCAAGAAACTGGGGGCCGCGGGGACGACGGTGGGGGGCGGTCGATCAAACCGGCTTGCGGCGGCGCGCGGCGGCGATCCCTGCGATGCCCAAGCCGAGCAGCAGCAGCGATGCAGGCTCAGGTACGCCGACCGCTGGCGGCAGTACTGCATCGCTCACGTTCAGGATGTCCAGCGCCCAGAAGGACGTGCGGTGGTCGCCCGTGTCATCGATGAAGCCGTTGCGGAAATTCTGGTTGGACACACCGTCGAAAGTGAAGCCATCGGCCAAGTTGCCGATCGCATAATTGTCGTACTGGGAGATCGCAACCGTGTAGGTGCCCGGCCCCATGGCCGTCAGCATGTACGTGTCCCAGCACTTTCCGGTCACGGCGTCTGCGGCCACCATGGAGCAGCCGCCATCGTCGTTGTAGCTCACGGCCGTGCCGTTCGAGTCGAACACGGCCAGGATCGGGTCGAAACCGCCACGGGCGATGGTGTCACCGCCGGCGTTGACGCCGCCGGCATAGGACCAGCTGCGAATACCGATGGTCGGCCACCAGGAACTCACGGTGAAGTTGATCTTTTGAACGTCGTTGTCGTTGGCGAACGAGCCTGTGAACGAGAATACGTTGGCGTGTGCGGAGGCGGCTGCCAAAGTCAGTGCGAAGAGTGCAGCAATGGAGTTTAATTTCATGTTTTCTATGCGAAGAGGGTTAGAACAGCCGCCTGTTACCTATGTTGTCGAGAATTCAGTGCGAAGGTTCCGCCTTGCAAAACCGGCGGCATTGCCAGCCAGCGTGCAGAATGGTGGGGGGGTTTCTAAAATACACTTTTCATGATTGAAATTGCAAATTATAGTGCAACTAGGAAACTATAGCGCGGGGGCAAGTTACCAGCAATAAGCGAGTATGCGTCAATGTCGCGATCATCGATCAAGACGCATGGGGACGTTGCATGAGATCACGGCCGGCGATGTCGCGCGCCGTCCGGGACCTTGAACATAGAACTGACGAGGATGGTTGACTACTCGGCGATGACGACGCGGTTCTTGCCGCTTTGCTTGGCCTGGTACATGGCCTTGTCGGCGCGTCCGATCAGGCTGGCCTGTTCTTCGTTGGGCACGCGCAGCGCCACCCCGGCCGAGAAGGTGATCAGGAGTTTTTCGTTCTCATGCATGAAAAAGTGCTTGGTCAGTTCGCGCTGCAGCCGGGTCATGGTCTGGAATGCCGCTTCCACCGCGGTTTCCGGCAGCAGGATGACGAATTCCTCGCCGCCGAAGCGGGCGATCACGTCCATCGAGCGCAGCGTGTCCTTGACGATCTTGACCAGGTGCTTGAGCGCGGCGTCCCCGGCCAGGTGGCCGTGGGTGTCGTTGAGGCGCTTGAAGTCGTCCAGGTCGAGGATGGCGATGCACAGGGGCGTGCCGCGCCGGTCGGAGCGGGCGGTTTCGCGCTCGAACACATCGTCCAGGCCGCGCCGGTTCAGGCTGCCGGTGAGCTGGTCTTCGCGCACCAGCTCGCTCATATGCTGCAGCTTGGCTTCGAGCGCGTGGATGCGCTGCTCGGCTTCCTGCACTTCCTGGCGCGCCAGGATCATGCGGTCGCGCGACTTGAGCGCTTCGGTCTGCACGATGCGGGTTTCGCGCAGCACGTCGTCGAGGATGGCGTTGAGCTCGATGATGTTCTGGGCGTGGCTGATTTTTTCCGAAAAGCCGCCGATTTTCTCGTGGAAGTCGCCGGTGGTGGTGGCAACCGAACTGAGACGGTCGATGAAGGTCATCATCATGTTCTTGACCGTCAGCTTGACGTCCGACAGGCTGTGCTTGAGCTGGCTCTGCTTGTAAATGACTTCCTTCAGGCTGCGGGTAGCGTCTTCCAGCGCGCGCTGGTCGAGCGGGCCGGCAATCAGGTCTTGCACGGCGTCGATCTGGCCGCGCAGCCAGCTGTCGTCGTCGAGCAATTCGCTGACGTTTTCCAGCAGCAGTTTAAATAGGCGCAGCAGCAATTCCTGCTGCTCGGCCACGTCGCCGCTCTTGATTTCGATCTGATAGCACAGCTGTTTCAGGCGCAGGGCGATCTCGTTGAGCGCGTCTTCGGTGTGGGCGCTCTTGACGGCCGCGCCCAGCGATTCGGCTTCGGTCACCAGCGCCGGCGAGCCGGACAGGAGCGAAGCGACCGCAAACGTCAGGGTGCGGCTGAGCAGGTCGCGCAATTGCTTCGATTCGGCGCCTTCGCTCAGCATGGCCAGTTCGATCCCGCCAGCCGACGGCGTTTTGCGGAAATGCTTTTCCACCAGCTGCGACAGACTGCGCGCATAGCCGTCCCAGTCGCGCGTTTTGACGGCGCGGTTGAAGCGGCGGCCGAAATCGGCCAGGTCGCCCGGGGTGTCGGCCAGGCGCGTGGCGAAGCCGCTCAGCACGTTTTCGGCGCCATCATCGGCCGGCGCAGCCGGCTCGGCCGGTTCGGTGATGCCGGCGATTTCATTGTAGATGTCCCGATAGGCCGACGGGGTCGGTGCGACGCGGCGCGCAGCCAGGCGCCGAAATGCTTCGCGTGCAATATCGGCGGGATTCTGACCGGACGGAGTGACGGGTGGGGTAGCCATGCTTAAACAAATGCCTCGGTAGTCGCTTGATTATACGAATGATAATCGGATTTGTTTTCTGCCATGGGCGGATTAGGGCCGAAAAAGCATCTTACTTTTCGGCATTAAATGGTGCTATTCAATCAGCTGATTCTTGATCGCGTAGTGGGTCAGTTCGGCACTGTTTTTCAGCTTCATTTTGGCCAGCAGGCGGGCGCGGTATTCGCTGATGGTCTTGACCGACAGCGACAGTTCGCGCGCGATGTCGGAGACGGTCTTGCCGGAGGCGATCATGGTCAGGGTCTGGTATTCCCGGTCCGACAGGGTGTCGTGCAGGGCCGCTTCGTGGTTTTCGCCGACGGCGGCGGCCAGTTCCTGGGCCAGCGCGGCGCTGACGTATTTTTGTCCGGCCGCTACCTGGCGAATGGCCGTCACCAGTTCCTTGGGCGCACTCTGCTTGGTCATATAGCCGGCCGCGCCGGCCTTGAGCGAGCGGATCGCGTACTGGTCTTCGCGGTGCATGGACAGCATCAGCACGGCCGTTTCCGGGCGCTCCTTCTTGACCTGCTTGAGCACTTCGATGCCGCTCTTGTCGGGCAGGGAAATGTCGAGCAGCATGACGTGGCATTTGGACTTGCGGAACAGCTTGATGGCGTCGACGCCGGTCTCGGCCTCGCCCGCGACGATGATGTCGGGCGAATCGCCCAGAATCTGCTTCAGGCCTTCGCGCACAATGGCGTGGTCGTCGGCAATAAAAACGCGGATGGTAGCTTTTTCGGTCATTGTTCTTGTGGTTGGCGTTGCAGCTTGATGTCGATGGTCACGATCGTGCCACCTCCCTCGGCGGGCGATAAGCTCATGGTTCCGCCCAGCGCGGCGGCGCGTTCGCTCATGCCGCGCAGGCCGAACGATTGCGGCTTGCGGCGGTCGCCCGGCGCGATGCCGCCGCCGTTGTCGGCGATCGACAGGCGCAGCTGGCCACCGCGGCGTTGCAGGCGCACCGCCACACGGCTGGCCTTGGCATGCTTGGCGATATTGGTCAGCGCTTCCTGAAAGATGCGGAACAGTGCGGTGGCATGGTCGCCGGGCAGGTCGATGTCGGTGTCGTCGCAGGTAAAGCTGCAGGCGATGCCCATCTGTTTTTCGAATTCGCGCGCCTGCCATTCCAGCGCCGGCACGATGCCCAGGTCGAGCATGGAGGGCCGCAGGTCGAGCGAGATGCGGTGCACCGATTCGATACTGCGGTCGACCAGCGCGTCGACATAGGCGGCCTTGTCGGCCAGCTGGGGCTGGTCCGGCGGCAGGCGCTTGACCAGCATGGCCAGCGCCATTTTGATGGCAGTCAGATTGCCGCCCAGGTCATCGTGGATTTCGCGCGCGATGCGGGTGCGTTCCTGTTCCTTGACGTTTTCGATGTGCGCGGTCAGCTCGGCCAGGCGGGCGCGCGAGCGCAGCACTTCCTGCTGCTCGAGTTTGCTGGCGGTGATATTGGTCATGATGCCCTCCCACTGGACGCCGCCGGCGATGGCGCGCGGGGTCGAGCGCAAATTGATCCACTTGATGTCGTTCCACTCGGCGATGGTGATCTTGCCTTCCCAGTTCCAGGTGGCCATGTCGCGCGCCGAGTCGCGCATCGTGTCCAGGTAGCGCTGGCGGTCTTCCTCGACGATCAAGTCGAGAAAGCGTTGTGGCGCGGCATGCAGCTCGGCGGCGGACAGGCCCAGCAGGGCGGCGCAGCCTTCGCTGAGATAGGGAAACGCCACCGTGCCGTCGTCGCGCAGCACGAACTGATACACCAGCCCCGGGGTGTTGCTGACGAAGGCTTGCACGACTTCGGCAAGACTGGGCGGGGCTGGGCTCATGAATGTTTCGCACTTGGAAATGATGGTGAGAATCATACGGCAAATGAGCCGGGCCCAACAGGGATTCAGCGTGGACGGCGGCGTGCGCGCCACAGTGCGCGAAAGCGTTTGAACAGGCGCGCCGGGCGGCTGCCGTGGCGGCTGCCGAAAGGATGGGCCGGGCGCAGGCGCTCGCGCAGGCCGCGCATGGCCGCGCGCATCAGGGCCGACAGCATGCTGACGCGGCGCCAGGGGCGGGTGGCTTTCAGGCGGGCGATCCAATCGTCCTTGATGCGCATGAAGGCGTTGTGCCAGCGCGCGAACCAGGGCAGCGACAGCAGGGTGGGACGGGTCAGGCTGTACAGGCGCGCCACCACCGCGGCGCCGCCGATCTTGGCCGCGAGGATCACGGCCACGCCGGAAAAGGCGTGGCCGCTGGCGATGGCGATCAGGGCCAGCACCTTGACGGGAAAGAGCAAAACGGCCGGCAGCACGAAGGCGGCCAGGGCCGCGTAGGGCGACAGGCGGCTGATGCGCTGTTCCAGCGCATGCAGGGGCGGCCAGCCGGCGATGAAGCGGATCAGTGCGAGGCCGACGTCCCAGCACCATTCCTCGATCAGCAGAATGATGGCGGCGAGATAGATCAGCGGCGCAAGCAGCCTGCTGCGCCATGTGGCAGGTCGGGTCATTCGTCTCCGTTCTTATTTAATTTGTTGATATCTTGGCGACCGTCGCCAAGCCGTTACAATACCCCGATGAACAAAGCCTTTGTCAAAGAATCGGACAGCGACGACGATGACGCCGAAGCGCTGGCGCTCGCGCAGGCGATTCCGGCCGGATCGAAAAACTATATTACGCCGGCCGGTTACCAGCGCATCAAGGACGAACTGCTGCAGCTGATCGACGTCGAGCGCCCCGAAATCGTCAGGATCGTGCACTGGGCCGCGTCCAACGGCGACCGCTCCGAAAACGGCGACTATATCTACGGCAAGAAGCGCCTGCGCGAAATTGACCGGCGCATCCGCTTCCTGACCAAGCGCATGGACTCGGCCGCCGTGGTCGATCCGAGCGTGCATTACGGCAACGACCAGATATTCTTCGGCGCCACCGTGACCTATGCCAACCGGGCCGGTCAGGAGCACACCGTGACCATCGTCGGCATCGACGAGCTTGATCCCCTGAAGGGCAAGATCAGCTGGGTGTCGCCGGTGGCGCGCGCGCTGACCAAGGCGCGCGAAGGCGACACGATCACCCTGCAGACCCCGCTGGGGCCGGAAGAACTCGATGTGCTGAGCGTGAGCTACCCGCCGCCCGCCGAGGATTGAATTCTCATTGTTAAGCGAGTTGTCGATGTCGATAGTCAATACCAGTTTGAACCACCAGTTGCGCGTACCGCTGGCAGCCGAAATCCATTCGCGTCCGTCGCTGCGCTTGATCGGGCCGGAAACCTTGACCCACCTGGCCGTGTACACGCGCGACACCGCCAGCGTGGATGACGATCACGGCCCGGTCCAGCACGCGCTGCTGGCGGCGCTGTGCCAGTATTTCGGCGTGTCCGGGCCGAGCAGCGACGCCAGGTATTTTTTCCACGACTTCGGCAATTTCCGGCTGCAGTGGGAAGCCCACACCGAGTTCGCCACCTACACGTTTGCCGAGCATCACGGGCAAATTTTGCCGCTCGATACAGGATTCGACCTGGTGCCGCTGCGCCATGTGCCGGCCAAATGGCTGGAAGCGCTGACCGGCAAGGTGCTGGTGGCCACGCACGTGTTGCTGCAGCACAGTGCCGAAACCCTGGCCGACATGCGCGCGGCGTTCGGCGGTAATTTGCTCGTTGGTAGCGACAGCCAGAGCTTTGCGCGCGTGTGGACCGATTTCGCCATCGCCCCGGACGGCTTCGGCCGGGTGGTGGTGCAGGATCTGGGCATGCAGTATCAGCAAGCCGGCCGCCTGGTGCAGCGGGTGCTGGAAGTGGAGACCTACCGCATGATGGCGCTGCTGGGCTTGCCGCACGCGCAGCAGGCCGCGCCCGTGCTCAATGCGATCGAGGCCGAGCTGGTGCGCCTGTCGGCCGGCATGACCGATTCGACCGATGAGGATGCGGCCGCCGCCAGCAGCGACGAGCGCGTCTTGCTGCAACAGATTACCGCGCTGGCGGCGCGCATGGAAAAGCTGGCGCTGGAAAACAGTTACCGCTTCGCCGCCTCCAAAGCGTACTGGCGGCTGGTGCAGGCGCGTATCGACGAGCTGCGCGAAACCCGTATCCCGGGTGTGCCGACCATCCGCGAATTCATGGACCGGCGCCTGGCGCCGGCGATGAATACCTGCGAATCGATGGTGCGCCGGCAGGAAGAGCTGGCCGGCCGGATCGCGCGCACCAACGACCTGCTCAGGACGCGGGTGGGCATCGTGCAGGAGCAGCAGAACCGGCGCATCCTGGAGTCGCTCAACAAGCGCGCGGCCCAGCAGCTGCGTCTGCAGCAGGCGGTCGAGGGCTTGTCGGTGGTGGCGATTTCCTACTACTCGATCGGGCTGGTCAGCTATGCCGCCAAGGGACTCAAGATTGCCGGGGTGCCGCTGAACCCGGAGTTGACGACCAGTATCATGATCCCGGTCGTGCTGGGCGTGGTCTGGCTGGGCTTGCGGCGCATGCATCACCACGTGCGGCGCTAAATTGTGCCCGCAGGGGCGCTTTCGTCCCTCGTTCCAGGATTACACATCACCGATGTTGTCCTCACGAGAACGACGGCCTGGACTCGCGCTCGACCGGGTCACGCCGTGTATGACGGATTGCCTTGTAGCGCTTGCAACTGATCACGCAACGGTGGTAGCGCAGTTTGTGTCGTATTCCACACAAGTGCAAGATCAACTTTGAAGTAACCATGTGCAAGCACATTGCGCATTTGATAAGCCGAAGCAAGCGGCAAATGCGGATTCGCGCTGGTGAACTCCGGGTAGTTTCTTGCGATGTTGTGACACGCTTCGCCAACAATCTCAAGGTTTCGGATTACGGCATCTTGTACGAGCTCTGAAGTGCAGAAAGTGAGCTCGTCAATGTCTTCGATATATCGTTCAATTCGATTAATCGCCTCTATGATGTGGACGAGGTAGTCCGCCAGCCGTTGATTCGATACGCTCATATCCTTTGCGCCTGGGCGAGCACGGCGGCTCTGAATTTTTCAGGGAGAGCTTGCGGGGTCAGGACATCAACAGACACGCCCAGTAATTGGCTGATTTGATGGCGAATCGCACCGATGTCGAACAGGGTCGTGTCCGCCATTGGATCAACCAGAATATCGAGATCGCTACGCTCGGTATCGCTGCCGCGCAGGACCGACCCAAAGACCCGGGCGTTAGAGGCGCGGTGTGTCGCTACGATATCGCGAATCGCCAGACGGTGCTGAGCAAGGGCATCGGATGGCTTCATACCGAACCGGACTTAGGTGCGTTCCCGCTCGACCCGGGTCACGCCGCTGACCCGGCGCAGGTTGCGGATCAGATGGGCCAGGTGCACGCGGTCCTTGACCTGGATCGTGAAGCGCAATTGCGTCATGACGTGTTCGCGGTCCTCGTCCATGCCGACATAGGTGATGTTGGCGTCGGATTCGCCGATCTCGGCGGCCACGCGGGCAAGAATGCCTTTTTCGTTGGTGATCAACAGGCGGATGCGGCAGTCGAAACGGCGGTTCAGTTCGGCACCCCACTGCACGGCAATCCAGCGGTCCGGCTCTTTGCCGCGCATGCGCTTGGCGCCCATGCATTCGTTGGTGTGGACGATCAGGCCCTGGTCGCGGCGCAGCTGGCCGATGATCTGGTCGCCCGGAATCGGCAGGCAGCACGGCGCCAACTGCACCGACACGCCTTCGCTGCCGTAAATGGTAACCGGGTCCAGCTCGCTCGATGCATGGTGGTGCTGCGACGGCATGGCCGCCAGGTCGTCGTCGATGAGGCCGAAGATGTGGCGCGCCACCAGCGCCGCCATGCGCTTGCCCACGCCGATGTCGGCGTACAGCTCGTCCATGGACTTGGCTGACGATTCGCCCAGCAGGCGTTCGACGGTGGGTTCGGCCAGGTCCGGCTTGATGTTCAGGGAAACGAGCGCCTGCGCCAGCAGCTCGCGGCCCAGCTCGACCGATTCGTTCAGGTTAATCGTGCGCAGATAGTGGCGGATGGCCGAGCGCGCCTTGCCGGTGCGCACAAAACTCAGCCAGGTCGGACTCGGACGCGATTCCGGATCGGTGACGATTTCGACGATGTCGCCATTGCGCAGTTCGGTGCGCAGCGCGGCCGTTTCATTATTGATCTTCACCGACACGGTATGGTCGCCGATGCCGGTGTGGATGGTGTAGGCGAAGTCGAGCGCGGTGGCGCCGCGCGGCAGGGCGATGATCTTGGACTTGGGCGTGAACACGTACACCGAGTCGGGGAACAGGTCGACCTTGACGTGTTCGAGGAATTCGGCCGAGTCGCCGGTCTGCTGCTGGATGTCGAGCAGGGATTGCAGCCAGACGTGGGTCTTTTGCTGCAGGTCCGACAGGTTCGACTCGTTGTTCTTGTACAGCCAGTGCGCCGCCACGCCGGATTCGGCGGTGCGGTGCATCTCTTGCGTGCGGATCTGGAATTCGACCGGGGTGCCGTAGGGGCCGATCAGCGTCGTGTGCAGCGACTGATACCCGTTGAGCTTGCGGATGGCGATGTAGTCCTTGAACTTGCCCGGCATGGGCTTGTACAGGCTGTGCAGGGTGCCCAGCGCCACATAACAGTTGGCGAAGCTGTCCACCACCACGCGGAAACCGTACACGTCGAGCACCTGCGAGAACGACAGGCGCTTGTTGCGCATCTTTTTATAGATGCCGTACAGGGTCTTTTCGCGCCCGTAGACTTCGGCCTGCAGGCCGGCGATCGCCAGCGTGTTCTTGACCGATTCGAGGATTTTCTTGACCACTTCGCGGCGGTTGCCGCGCGCGGCCTTGATGGCCTTGGACAGGGTGCGGTAGCGCAGCGGATACAGGTGGGCGAACGACAGGTCCTGCAGTTCGCGGTAGATATTGTTCAGGCCCAGGCGGTGGGCGATCGGCACATACACTTCCATCGTCTCGGCGGCGATGCGGCGCTTTTTGGCCGGCGTCATGTGCTCGAGCGTGCGCATATTGTGCAGGCGGTCGGCCAGCTTGATGAGGATGACGCGCACATCCGAGGCCATGGCCAGCAGCATCTTGCGGAAGTTTTCCGCCTGCGCTTCGATCTGGCTTTGGAATTCGATCTTTTCCAGCTTGGACAGGCCGTCCACCAGGGTGGCGACCGGCGCGCCGAAGCGTTCGATCAGCTCGTCCTTCTTGACGTCCTGGTCTTCCATCACGTCGTGCAGCAGGGCGGCCATGATGGCTTGCACGTCGAGCTTCCAGTCGGCGCAGATTTCGGCGACGGCGATCGGATGGGAGATATACGGTTCGCCCGACTTGCGCACTTGACCAAGGTGCATCTCGTCGGAAAAACGATACGCTTCCTTGACCTTCTTGAGTTCAGACGGGGTGAGGTAGTCGGCCAGCTTGACGGTCAGCTGGCTGACCGAGGCGACGCCCGGCGCCACCGCCGGCGGAGCCGGGTCTTGCGGCTTGCCCGTGCGGGAGGCCCGGGTCTTGGGCGTGCCTGCGTGTGTCGTGTCCGGAGTAGTCAGGTTCATACGCAAAGTCAATCAGCCGCAGTGTGATGAAAGAATACCAGAATGGCGGGTTGACACTGAATCCGGCACGCGATGAAGCAGCACCAACAACAATTACATTGGAACCTTTTTGAGCATTTCCAGACCGACTTTGCCGGCGGCGATCTCGCGCAGGGCGACCACGGTCGGCTTGTCCTTGGCTTCGACTTTTGGAGTGTGGCCTTGCAGCAACTGACGGGCGCGATAGGTCGCGGCGAGGGTCAGCTGGAAGCGGTTAGGAATACTTTTCAGACAATCTTCGATGGTAATGCGGGCCATGGTTGCTCCAAATGATGATAGATGTGCCGTGTCACGATTGTTGCGCGTGGATACCCAATTGGGCAAATAGCGAGGCGTTACGCGCGGCCTGCTGGGCAAAACGGCTGCGTGTCGCTCTGACAATCGCGCTCATCTCGGACAAGGCGACGTTGAACTCTTCATTGATAATAGCATACTCGAACTCGGGAGCGTGAGCGATCTCGCCGCCGGCGGCCAGCAGGCGGCGCGTGATGACGTGCGGTTCGTCCTGGCCGCGTTTCCTCAGGCGCTCTTCCAGCGCGGCGATCGAGGGCGGCAAAATGAAGATGCCGGCCGCCTGCGGAAACTGCTTGCGCACCTGGCGCGCGCCTTGCCAGTCGATTTCGAGCAGGATGTCGGTGCCCAGCTTCATTTGTTCTTCGACCATCAGGCGCGAGGTGCCGTAATAATTGCCATGCACCTCGGCCCATTCCAGGAATTCACCGGCATCGGCGCGCTTGACGAAGTCGTCGGCGGTGGTGAAATAGTATTCGCGGCCGTGCTGCTCGCCCGGACGGGGCGCGCGGGTGGTGGTCGAAATCGACAGCTTGATACCGGGTTCCAGCGCCAGCAGGGCGTTGACCAGGGTGGACTTGCCGGCGCCCGATGGCGCGGCGACAACGAACAGGCTGCCAGAAAATCCGGTGTGGGGTGACATGGTGCTTCCTTCAATACATGCTGTCGCCGGCGCGTGGGCGACTTCAGTTACGGGTTATTCGAGATTCTGGACTTGTTCGCGCATTTGCTCGATCAGCAGCTTGAGCTCCATCGAGGCGTCGGCCAGTTCCTTGACGGAGGCCTTGGCGCCGAGCGTGTTGGCTTCGCGGTTGAGCTCCTGCATCATGAAATCGAGGCGCTTGCCGACCTGGCCGCCCTTTTTAAGGATGTGGCGGGTTTCGGTCAGGTGCGCCGACAGGCGCGACAGTTCCTCGGCCACGTCGATGCGGATGCCGTACAAGGTCACTTCCTGGCGGATGCGTTCGAACGCTTCCTGGCGCGTCAGGGTCGACGGGGTGCCGTTGCCGGCCAGCCCCAGGGCTTCCTGCATGCGCTCGACGGCCTTTTGCTGGAAGGCGGCGATCACCTGCGGAATCAGCGGGGTGATGCGTTTGACGATGGCTTCCATGGCATCGATGCGCGCCACCAGGGTCGCTTCGAGCGCGGCGCCTTCGCGCTTGCGGCTTTCCACGAACGCGGCCACGGTCCTGGCGGTCAGGGCCGCCACGTCGGCCTGCAGCGATTCCTGGCCAACCTGGGCTTCTTCGATCACCCCCGGCCAGCGCAGCAGTTCGGCCACCGTCATCAACGGCGCCGACACAAAATGCCTGGTCACTTCCGTTTGCAGGCGCGCGAGGTCGGCCAGAATGGCAGCGTTCAGCACTTGCGAACCGCCGGCCACCTTGCGCCCGAAGCTCAGGCGCGCTTCGACCTTGCCGCGCGTGATGGCGCCCATGATGGCGGCGCGCAGTTCCGGTTCCAGCGCGCGCAGGTCATCGTTGATGCGGAACTGCAGATCGAGAAAGCGCGAATTGACACTCTTGATCTCGATGGTGAGGGTACCCGCCGCGCTTTCGCTGGTGGCTACCGCGTAACCTGTCATGCTAGAAATGCTCAATGGAGTCCCCGGAGTTTTATCTTTTCTTTACAAAGGCCTGATTTATCCACACAATCGCCGTGTTAAGCAAGGAACCCTCATGGCTGCACAAAACAACGCTCCCTTGCCCGATGGGCTGGAAATTGCCGGATATCGCATTGTAAAGAAAATTGCGTCCGGCGGGTTCAGTATCGTATATCTCGCCTATGACGCCGACGGCAGCGCGGTGGCCATCAAAGAATACCTGCCCAGCGCGCTGGCCCTGCGCCAGCCCGGCGAGCTCATTCCCGTGATCGCCAAGGCTAATTTGCCCGTTTTTCGCATTGGACTCAAGTGCTTTTTTGAGGAGGGCCGGGCGCTGGCGCTGATCGCCCATCCGAACGTGGTGCGGGTGGTGAACTTCTTCCGCGCCCATGAGACCGTGTATATGGTGATGGCCTATGAATCGGGCCACTCCTTGCAGGAGCATATCGCGCGGGTGCACGGCAAGGGCAGTAAATTGGGCGAGGCGTTTATCCGCCAGGTGTTTATCGGGGTCTGCAGCGGCTTGCGCGAAGTGCACGCCAATAAACTGCTGCACCTGGATCTGAAACCGGCCAATATCTATTTGCGCACCGACGGCACCCCGATCGTGCTCGATTTCGGTGCCGCGCGCCAGACCATCAATGCCGACGTGCCCAAGCTCACGCCCATGTACACACCGGGCTTTGCGCCCTCGGAACTGTATGTCAAGGGTTCGCAGCTGGGGCCATGGTCGGATATTTACAGCATCGGCGCCTCGATGTTCGCCTGCATGGCGGGCGCGCCGCCGCAGCCGGCCGACCAGCGCAAGACCGAGGACAAGATGGGCGCCTATTTCGAGCGGCTGCGCACCCACTATTCGGCGCAGCTGGTGGCGATGGTGGAAAGCTGCCTGGCGCTCGATCCGCTGGCACGGCCGCAAAGCCTGTTCGCGGTACAGAAAGAACTGCAGGCGGCGATGCCGGCGCCCCTTCATCCGGGCGCGCTCGACCGGATGAAAGGGCAGGTGCGCGGCCTGGTCGAGCGGTTGGGCGGCCTGGGCCGCGGCAAAGCCGATAAACGCGGCTAACAGGAGACAAGCATGCAATTTTCCGTGTACCAGGAAAGCCATATCGGCGGACGCAAGGTCAACCAGGACCGCATGGGTTACAGCTTCACCCGCGACGCGCTGCTGCTGGTGCTGGCCGACGGCATGGGCGGCCACCTGCGCGGCGAGATGGCCGCCACCATCATGATGCAGACCATGTCGAGCATGTTCCAGCAGCAGGCCGCGCCCTACGTGAAGAAGCCCGAGCGCTTTCTGGAAGAAGCCTTCCTGGCCGCGCACCACGAAATCCACCGCTACCGCGCCGCCAACAACCTGCCCGAAACCCCGCGCACCACCGTGGTCGCCTGCCTGGTTCAGCACAACACGGCGATCTGGGCGCACTGCGGCGATTCGCGCCTGTACTGGCTGCGGCGCGGCCAGATCCTGGGGCGCACGCGCGACCATTCGCACATCGAGCACCTGATCGACAAGGGCCTGGCCACGCCGGCCGAACGCGCCACCCATCCGGACCGCAACAAGCTGTATAACTGCGTGGGCGCTTCGTCGATGCCGAAGGTGGAGGTGTCGCGCCAGGCCAGCCTGCAAAGCGGCGACGTGATCATGCTGTGTTCGGACGGGCTGTGGTCGATGATCGCCGATGACGACATCGTGCGGTGCCTGAGTACCCAGACCATCGTGCGGGCGGTGCCTGAAATGGTCGCCAGCGCCACCACCCTGGCCGGCGACAGGAGCGACAACACCACCGCGCTGGCCATCATGTGGCAGGGCAGCGCCGAAGCCGACACGCCCATCACGGTCACGCAGGACATGGCCGCGGTCATCTCGACCATGATGCTGCCCGATAACCTGGTCAGCACCACCATCCAGAGCACGCCCGAGCCGGAAGCGCCGGTCGATTTCGACGCCTTCAATGACGACGAAATCGAAAAGGCGATCGCCGAGATTCGCGGCGCCATCGAAAAATCGTCCCAGGTTTTAAAATAAGTATTTAGACATCGGAAAAAGGATCACCATGACATTTGAACAGCGCCCGAGCGGACGGACCGTCGACCAGTTGCGCGGCATCCGCCTGACCCGCCAATTTACCAAGCATGCGGAAGGCTCGGTGCTGATCGAATGCGGCGACACCCAGGTGATCTGCACCGCCAGCATCGAAGACAAGGTGCCGGGCTTTTTGAAGGGCAAGGGGCAGGGCTGGCTGACGGCCGAATACGGCATGCTGCCGCGTTCGACCCATACGCGCATGGACCGCGAAGCGGCGCGCGGCAAGCAGGCCGGCCGCACCCAGGAAATCCAGCGCCTGATCGGGCGCTCGCTGCGCGCCGCCTTCGACCTGCAAGCCTTCGGCGAGCGCACCCTGCACCTGGACTGCGACGTGATCCAGGCCGATGGCGGCACCCGCACCGCCTCCATCACCGGTGCAATGGTGGCCGCGTATGACGCGTTCAGCCAGTTGGCCGCACGCGGCCTGATCGGCGCGGTGCCGGTCAAGAGTTTCGTGGCGGCCGTGTCGGTCGGGGTGTACCAGGGCATGCCGGTGCTCGATCTCGACTACGTGGAAGATTCCGGCTGCGACACTGACATGAACGTCGTCATGACCGACGCCGGCCATTTCATTGAAGTGCAGGGCACGGCCGAGGGCGTGGCCTTCGACCGCGCCGGCATGAACCGCCTGCTCGACCTGGCGCAGGCCGGCATTGCCGACCTGATCCGCCTGCAGAAAAAATCGCTCGGTTTGCCTTCCTGACCGCGATGCGGGCCGCTGCCCCCGCGCCCTTACTGCGCGGGCGGCGGGCTGGCCGGCGCGCCGCCCGGTGTGCTGACCGGGGTGCTGACCGGGGACGTCCCCGAATTGCCAGCCGGCGCGGCCGACGCGCCATCGCCCGGGGCGGCCGGTGCCGCGCTGCCTGAGGACGAGGAGGAGGGCGCCTCGGTGGGCGTGCCCCCCATGCTGGACGGCATATGGCTTTTGATCCAGGTGCAGCCTTGCAGGCTGGTGATCAGGCAGATGGCCAGCAGCGCGCGCGGCGCGGCGTGGGCGAAGACGGATTGTTGAACATGCATGGAAATTCCTCCGGTGGACGTGCACGGCAAAGGCGTGCGGTAGCTGACTGTTGGTTATGACCGGTCCGCCTTGCCGCCGGTTCCACGGTTGTGGCGGGTTCCCGCCGTGTCGTTGAGCTATCTCAGCCAAAAAAGCCGGTCTGGCGCGCGTGGCGAAGGGTTATACTTCCTGCCCATCAAGACGCCTACAGGCGCGGCAAACATGGAGGCAGGCATGGCAGGAAAGAACATCCGCAAGATCGTGATCGTGGGCGGCGGCACCGCCGGCTGGATGAGCGCGGCGCCGCTCGCGCAGCTGCTGGGCAAGACGTGCGAGATCGTCCTGGTCGAGTCGCCCGAGATCGGCACCATCGGCGTGGGCGAAGCGACCTTGCCGACCATCCGCGTTTACAACGGCGCGCTGGGCCTGGACGGCGTGGACTTCATCAAGAAGACCCAGGCCACCTTCAAGCTCGGCATCGAATTCAAGGATTGGGGCCAGCTCGGCAACCGTTTCTTCCACGGCTTCGGCGACTTCGGCCCGGCCATCGACAACCGCTCGCCCCACATGTATTGGCTGCGCCTGTCGAAACTGGCGCAGAACATGCCCTCGTTCGAGGACTGGTCGATGTCGACGGTGATGGCGCGCAACCTGCGCTTTACCCCGCCGTCGGGCGAGCAGGCGTCGGCGGCGAACGCCTATTCCTACGGTTTTCACTTCGACGCCGGCCTGTACGCCGCCTACCTGCGCGATTACGCCATGCAGCGCGGCGTGCAGCGCATCGAAGGCATGATCACCGAAGTCGAGCAGCGCCCCGAAGACGGCTTCATCAGCGCCGTCAAGCTGCGCGACGGCCGCCGCATCGATGGCGACCTGTTCATCGACTGCTCGGGCTTTCGCGCCCTGCTCATCGAAGGCGCGCTCAAGGCCGGCTACGACGACTGGAGCGATCTGCTGCCGTGCAACAGCGCGCAGGCGGTACCGTGCGCCAAAGTCGACCAGCTCACACCCTACACGAAAGCCACTGCCAGGAGCGCCGGCTGGCAGTGGCGCATCCCGCTGCAGCACCGCACCGGCAACGGCCACGTGTACAGCAACGCCTTCACCACCGACGACGAAGCGGCGCGCGTGCTGCTCGACGGCCTGGATGGACGTGCGCTGGACGACCCGCGCCAGCTGCGCTTTACCACCGGACGGCGGCGCAAGCAGTGGGACAAGAACTGCGTGGCCATCGGCCTGGCCGCCGGCTTTGTCGAGCCGCTCGAATCGACCAGCATCAGCCTGATCGAAACGGCCATCAGCACCCTGATCCAGTACCTTCCCGACCTCGACTTCAAGCCCGAGCTGGCGCATGAATTCAACCGCATCCTGCTGGGCCGCTACGAATCGGTGCGCGACTTCATCATCATGCATTACAAGCTGACCAAGCGGACCGACTCGGAGTTCTGGCGCCATTGCGGCGCCATGGCAGTGCCCGACAGCGTGATGCACCAGGTCGAACTGTTCCGCCAGAGCGGGCGCGTGGCGATCTACGATCCGCAGGGCTTCGCCGAACCGTCGCACATCTCGATCCTGATGGGCCTGGGCGTGATTCCCGAGGCCTACGACCCCTTCGTCGACATGATCGACGTCGAGCACCTGCACAAGCATTTCGTGCGCGTGCGCCAGGCCATCGCCCAGACCGCCCATGCGATGCCCGACCATACCGATTACATCAACCAGCGCGTGCGCGCCGACCCGGTGCCCGGCATGGCGGTTTAGCGCGGTAAAATACGCGGTTTAAGCTGTCGTCCTCGCGCACGCGCGGACGACGCGGTTATTTACCACTCCGATCGCGCCCCATGACCCAACGTCTCGTCCTCGCCTCCAACAACGCCGGCAAACTCAAGGAGTTCGGCGAAATTCTCGCGCCGCTCGGCTTCACCCTGCACCCGCAGGGGGAACTGAACGTGCCCGAAGCCGAGGAGCCGCACGCCACCTTCGTCGAAAACGCGCTGGAAAAAGCCCGCCACGCCTCGCGCCTGACCGGCCTGCCGGCGCTGGCCGACGATTCGGGCGTATGCGTCAATGCCCTGGGCGGCGCGCCCGGCGTGTACTCGGCGCGCTATGCGGGCGAGCCGAAATCGGACGCGCGCAACAACGCCAGGCTCATTGCCGACCTGGCCGGGCATGCCGACAAATCGGCCTATTACTACTGCGTGCTGGTGTACGTGCGCCATGCCGACGACCCGCAGCCGGTCATCGCCGATGGACGCTGGAACGGCGAAATCATCGCCGACGCGCGCGGCAGCAACGGCTTCGGCTACGATCCGCATTTTTACATCGCCGCGCTGGGTAAATGCACCGCCGAGCTGACGCCGGACGAGAAGAACGGCCTGTCGCACCGCGGCCAGGCCCTGCGTGCGCTGGTCGGCAAACTGCGATGATCCCGATCAAATCCGTGACGGCGCCGCGTTCGCCGGCCGCCTCGGCCCTGCAATACCTGCAGCCGGGCACGCTGAACCTGACGGCGCTGCCGCCGCTGTCGCTCTACATCCACTTCCCCTGGTGCGTGCGCAAGTGTCCCTACTGCGACTTCAATTCCCACGAGGCGCGCGGCGAACTGCCGGAAGACGAGTACCTGGCGGCGCTGCGGCTCGACCTCGAACAGTCCCTGCCACTGATCTGGGGACGCAAGATCTATACCGTCTTCATCGGCGGCGGCACCCCCAGCCTGATGTCGGCCAAAGGGCTGGACCGGCTCCTGTCGGACCTGCGCACCCTGCTGCCGCTGGACATGGACGCCGAGATCACCATGGAAGCCAATCCCGGCACCTTCGAGGCCGAGCGGTTCCGCTCCTACCGCGACAGCGGCATCAACCGGCTGTCGATCGGCATCCAGAGTTTCAATGGCGAGCACCTGCGGGCGCTGGGCCGGATTCACGATGGCGGCGAAGCGCGCCGGGCGGTGGAAATCGCCCAGGCCAATTTCGATAACTTCAATCTCGACCTGATGTATGCGCTGCCGGGGCAAACGCTGGCGCAGGCGCGCGAGGATCTGGCCTGCGCGCTGTCGTTCGCGCCGCCGCACCTGTCGCTGTACCACCTGACGATGGAGCCGAACACGCTGTTCGCCAAGCATCCCCCGGCGCTGCCGGACGACGACACCAGCGCCGACATGCAGGACATGATCGCCGAGGTCACGGCCGGCGCCGGGTTCGACCACTACGAAGTGTCGGCCTACGCGCAGCCGGGCCGGCGCGCGCGCCACAACCTGAACTACTGGGAGTTCGGCGACTACCTCGGCATCGGGGCCGGCGCGCACTCGAAGATCTCGTTCCCGCACCGGGTGCTGCGGCAGGCCCGCTTCAAGCAGCCCAAGGCCTTCATGGATGCGGCGCGGGCCGGCAATCCGGTGCAGGAAGAACGCGAGCTGGCGCGCGACGACATGGGCTTCGAGTTCATGCTCAACACGCTGCGCCTGACCGGCGGCTTCGATCCGAACCTGTTCGGCGAGCGCACCGGCCTGTCGATCAACGCGATCGACCAGGCGCTCAACGCGGCCGAGGCGAAAGGCCTGCTGTACCGCGATCACAAGCTGATCCGGCCCACCCAGCTGGGACAGCGCTTCCTGAACGACCTGCAGGAAATGTTCCTGGCCACCTGAATCACGGCCGCGCGGGCTGGAACTTTTTTCTCCACGCGCGACTCTCATACGCACTGGCTGAATCAGCCGTCTGGGCGGGAGGACGTGATCATGAGGACAACAGCGGGGTTCTGGTTGCCGGTGGGACTGCTAACCTGGGCATGCTCGGCGGCGGCTCAGACGCCCCCGGCCACGGGCAAGGTGGCGGTGGTCGAAATCACCGGCAGCCGCCTGAAGCGCACCGACACCGAGACCCCGTCCCCCGTCGATGTCATCAGCCGCGCCGACATCGAACGCTCGGGCCAGCAGACGCTTGCCGAGGTGGTGCGCTCCATCGCGGCCGACAACAACGGCTCGATTGGCCTGGGCAACGTGAGCGGATTCGCCATGGGATCGAGCGGCGTCGCCTTGCGCGGGTTGGCGGTGAATGCCACCCTGGTGCTGATCAATGGGCGCCGCATGGTGAGCTACGGCCTGGCCGACGACGTCCAGCGCACCTTCGTCAACCTGAACGTCATCCCGCTCGATATCGTCGACCGCATCGAAGTGCTCAAGGACGGCGCCTCGGCCATTTACGGTTCCGACGCCATCGCGGGGGTGGTCAACATCATCCTGCGCGAGCGCTTCCAGGGGACGTCCGCCAACCTCAGCTACGGCTTTGCCGAGGCTGGCGGCGGTGCCAATCCGCGCCTCAGCCTGACCCACGGCCTCGGCAACCTGGCCGACGATGGCTACAATGTTTTTTTCAACATCGAAGCGTCGCGCCGCGGCGTCACCGAGAGCAGGGACCGCAGGCGCTGGATCGGCAATGGCGACCTGCGGCCCTATGGCTACGCCTTTACCGCCGGCGGCCTCGGCCCCAACCTGGGCGGCTGGTTCGACAACGCCACCGGCGCCACCAACCCCAACCGCTACGGCGCCGTCAGCCCGCTGGGCGCGCCGCTGGCGTGGCAGCAGCTGCCGGGCTGCCAAAGCAGCATTGCCCTGCCCGCCGGCCTGGGCGGCTGCGTGTACGACCGGGTGCGGGAAACCGGCGTGATCCAGCCCGAGGAGAACAAGCTCAACCTCTATTTGCGCGGAACCATGCGGGTGTCGAAGGAGTTCGAGCCGTATGTCGAACTGGGCCGCTTCCGCTCCGACACCAGGTCGGTCTGGGTGTTCGGCCCCACCAGCGCCAACGAAATGTGGGTCAATCCGCAGACCAATTCGCCCGTCAGCAACGCCAACCTGGTGCTGCCGGCCGCCCACCCGGACAACCCGCTGGGCAGGGACGCGCTGCTCAGCTACCTGGTGGCCGATGCCGGCCCGCGCTCGTTCGAGCACGACAGCGTTGCCTACCGCACCTTGCTGGGCGCCAAGGGCACGCTGGGCGCGTGGAGCTACGATGGCGGCCTGCTGTATGGGCATAACACCACGCAGCGCATCCTCAACGGCTTCATCCGCAACAGCGTGCTGCAGGCTGGCCTCAACGGCACCGGGCCGTTCGGCTATTACCGGCTGGGTGCCAATGCCGGCCTCAATTCCGCCGCCTTCTACCAGGCCTTGTCGCCCGAGCTTGCCACCGACAATACCTCCTCGCTCACGCTGCTCGACTTCAAGGCCACGCGCGAGCTGATGGCCCTGGCCGGCGGCCCGCTGGGTCTGTCGGTGGGCGCGGAATACCGGCGCGAAACCATCAATGCGCCCGCCGTGCCCTTTACCGAGATCGGCGACATCATCGGCTGGCCGTACTATGTCTACGGGGGCAAGCAGAAAGTGTTCTCGATGTTCGCCGAGGCCAGTGCGCCCCTGACCAGGCAATTCCAGTTCGATGCCGCCGTGCGCGCCGACAAGGTGCGCGATGTCGGCTCCTCGGTCACGCCCAAGTTCGGCTTCAAATGGACGCCATGGAGCACGCTGGCGCTCCGTGGCACCTTTGCCACCGGCTTTCGCGCCCCCAATCCCGTCGAGCTGGGCAGCACCAACACCTTCGCGGCCGCGCTGGATCTCACCGGGAATGGCTTTCTCAGCGTGCTCAGAAATCTCGGCAACCCGAATCTGAGTCCGGAAAAGTCCAAGACGCTGACGCTGGGGGTGATCTACGAACCGCGCCGCGGCAGCAGCCTGGGCGCCAGCGCCTGGTGGCTGGAACGGCGCAACGAGATCAATGGCGTCGATCCGTTCGCCATCCTGGCCGGCGGCTCGGGCTGGCCGAACGCCAAGCTGATCTTCGACGCGCAGGGCAATGTGCAGGAAGTGAGCACGCCGTTCGAGAACAATTCCAAGTCGCGCCTGAACGGCATCGATTTCGATGTCAGCCACCGCATCTCGATGGGGGCTTACGGCACGCTGGGCGCCAAGCTGCGCACCACCTATCTGCATTCCTTCAAGAAGGCCTTTGTCGGCGGCACCACGGTCCAATATGCCGGCACCCACGGCCCCATGGTGGTGAGCGGCAATACCGGCACGCCGCACTACAAGACCAACCTCGCGCTCAGCTGGGAGCGCGATCCCTTCAACGTATCGGCCAATGTCAATTACGTAGGCAGCTACAGCAACAAGGACAATGAGGCCGCCGACTGCTTCAACCATTTCGACAACGGCGATCCGGCGCCGGGCGGCTGCCGCGTGGCCTCGTTCACCAGCGTGGACTTCAATGGCAGCTACCGGTTCAGGGACAAGACGTCCGTCTATTTTTCGGTGGGCAACCTGTTCGACCGCATCGCCCCGCTGGACCCCAGTTCCTATATCAACCAGAATTTCAATCCGTCCTTCCATCTGGCGGGCGCGATCGGGCGGACTTACACTATCGGGCTGAGGCATGAATTCTGAGCAGGTGCGCGCCGTATGAGAGCAGCCGCTACATGCTGGGCCGTGTGGAAAGGCGTGCTCCTGGCCATGTGCGCCAGCTGCATGCTGGCGCTTGGGCCGGCGCGCGCCGCCACCGGCGTGCCGGCCCGCTATACGGAAGCGTTCCAGCGCTTCGGCGTCAGCGACGGCATGCCCAACAATATGGCCTTCGACGTCGTCGAGGACAAGTATCACTTCATCTGGATCACCACGCGCAACGGCATCGCCAAATTCGATGGGTCGGACTTCACCGTCTACCGCCCGGTGCCGCCCGGCGCCACCAAACAGGTGGCGCAGTTTTACCAGACCGTCACCAAAGCGCGCGACGGCAACCTGTGGTTCTGCTCATGGGGCAACGGGCTGCTCAAGCTCGATCTCGACACCGAGCGGTTCACCTTCTACCGCCACGACGAGCGGCACCCGGACACCACCATCGCCGGCAATAACGTGTGGTTCGTCTACGAGGACAGGGATGGCATGATGTGGGTCTCGAGCGCGAGCGGATTGTCGCGGCTCGATCCGCGCACCGGCATCGCGCAGGTGTACCGCCACGACGCGCGGCGGCCCGACAGTCTGGCGGCCCTGACCCCGACCCAGGTGGTGCAGAACAAGCAGGGCAAGCTGTGGGTCGGCACCTATGGCGGCGGGCTCGACCTGCTCGATCCCGCCACCGGCAAGTTCACCCATTTTCGGCACGACCCGCACAATCCCAACTCGCTGGTGCACGACTCGGTCGAAGGGCTGCACCAGGATCCCGATGGCACGCTGTGGATCGCCACCGACGGCGGCCTGAATCATTTCGATCCGGCCAGCGGCGTGTTCAAGGCCTATGTGCATGACACCAACGATCCGGCCAGCCTGTCGACCGACTCCGTCATGCAGGTCATGCGCGACAGCCAGGGGCGCTTGTGGACCTCGAACTGGGGCGGCGGCATCAACCGGATGGAGGGGGCGAGCGGCAAATTCACCCGCTATCGCTTCGATGTCGCCGATCCCATGAGTCCCGGCTCCAACCTGACCGAATACTTCAACGAAGCGCACGACCGCTCCTTGTGGTTTGCCACCTTGAACGGGCTGACCCGCTACGACGAGGAGGCCGGGCGCTTCCGCTCCATGCTGCAGCAGAACAACCTGTCGTCGCAGGGCCGCATGATGGTATCGGGCATGGTGCACGACAAGCAGGGCCGGCTGTGGGCCGTCAGCGAAGACTCCGGCGCGCTGCGGCATGACCCGGCCACGCGCAGCTACCGCCACTACCTGCCGCAACCGGGCAATCCGCGCAGCCTGGCGGAAATGGCCATCACTGGGGTGGCGGCGGACCCGGAGGGCCATATCTGGTTGGCCACGCGGGCCGGACTGAACCGCTACGATGAGAAGACCGACAGCTTCGACAGATTCAGGCTCAGCGATTACGCGCCCAAGGGCGCGACCTCGGACACCACCATTACCGATCTGGCGGTGGATCGCCACGGCGTACTGTGGATGAGCGTGTACGGGGTTGGCTTGCAAAGCTTCGATCCCAAGCGCAAGCGCCTGACGCTGTACACGCATGAAGTCGGCAACCCGCGCAGCCTGGGCAGTAATTTGACGAACGCGGTGCTGGCCGCCTCGGATGGCACGATCTGGGTCGCGGCCGATGCGGGCTTGAGCCGGCTGGACCCGGTCAGCGGGCGCATCACCAACTTCGTGGCAGGCCGCGATGGCTTGACCAGCGTGATCGCCAATGACGTGTCGGAAATGCCGGATGGGACGATCCTGGTCGCGACCGATGTCGGCGTCAACCGTTACCACCCGCGCCGCGGCCAGTTCACCGCGTTCACCCTGCGCGAGGGCATGCCCAGCAATTATGCGATGGTGGTCGAAGCCGATGCGCTGGGCAATATCTGGGCCGGCACCGACAAGGGGCTGGTGCGCATCCAGCCCGGCTCCGGCGCCATCCGCCTCTACGATGCCCACGACGGCCTGCCCAGCAACCAGTTCTGGAACCACTCCGCCTATCGCGCGCCGGACGGCACCATGTATTTCGGCACCAACAACGGCATGGCGGCCTTCCGGCCGGAAGCCTTGAAGGACAACCCGACGCCCCCGGAGGTGTATCTGACCGAGTTCTCGGTGTCGAACCAAAAGGTCGTGGCCGGGCCGCATTCCCCGCTCCAGACCAGCATCCACCTGGCCCGGGCCGTCAGCCTGAATTACCGCCAGTCCAGCCTGGGCTTCCGCTTTGCCGCCCTAAACTACCGGTGGCCCTTGAAAAACCAGTATGCCTTCCGGCTCGAAGGCTTCGACGAGCGCTGGACCCATGTGGACAGCGAGCACCGCCAGGCCACCTACACCAACCTGCCGCCCGGGCATTATGTGTTCCGGGTCAAGGCGTCCAACAATGACGGGGTCTGGAACGAGCAGGGCGCCGCGCTTGCCATCACCATCGCCCCGCCATGGTGGCAGACCCCTGGCTTCCGGGTGCTGATGGGGGGGCTGGCGTTGACGCTGGCCTACGTCGTCTATCGGGCCCGGGTGCGCCAGTTGAACGAGCGCGCCAGGAAGTTGCAGCACATCGTGGACGAACGCACGCGCGACCTGCAGGTCGCCAAGGAAAAAGCCGAAGTGGCCAACCAGGTCAAGAGCACCTTCCTGGCCAACATGAGCCACGAGCTGCGTACGCCCCTGAACGCCATCCTTGGCTACGCGCAAATCCTGCTGCGCGACAGCCAGCAGCTGAACCAGCGCCAGGCGGGCGGCCTGACCACGATCCACAAGAGCGGCCAGCACCTGCTCAACCTGATCAACGACATCCTCGACCTGGCGCGGGTCGAGGCCGAAAAACTGGCCTTGTACCCGACCGACGTCATGCTGGCGCCGTTCCTGGCCTCGGCGGGCGAGATCATCCGCATCAAGGCCGAGGAGAAAAGCCTGTTGTTCACCTACTGGGCCGCGCCCGACCTGCCGCACGCGGTGGCGGTCGACGAGCAGCGTTTGCGCCAGGTCCTGCTCAATTTGCTGGGCAACGCGGTCAAGTTCACCGATCGCGGCGAGGTCACGCTGCGGGTGCACCGGCTTGCACCGCCGCCGCAGCCGCAGCAGCCGCAGCCGGATGGCGAGGCCACGGCGCGGCTGCGCTTCGAGGTCATGGCGCGGCTGTGCTTCGAGGTGCGCGACAGCGGCATCGGCATGACCGACGAGCAGCTGGCGAACATCTTCCGCCCGTTCGAGCAGGTGAGCGAAGTGCGGCGGCGCGCCACCGGAACCGGGCTGGGCCTGGCCATCAGCCAGCAATTAATCCAGTTGCACGGCAGCACGATCAAGGTCGAAAGCGAGCTGGGCAAGGGCAGCCGGTTCTGGTTTGAGCTGGACCTGCCGGTGGTGGAAGCCAAGCCGGTCGCCATCCCGTCCCAGAAAATCATCACCGGTTATGTGGGCCGGCGCATCAAAGTACTGGTGGTCGACGACGTGCCGATGAACCGGCTCATGCTGATGGACGCTTTGTCGCCGCTGGGCTTCGCAGTCCGCGACGCCGAGAACGGGCAGGACTGCCTGGACCTGCTCCCCACGGTGCAGCCCGACCTGATCGTGATGGACGTGATGATGCCGGTCATGGACGGGCGCGAAGCGACGCGCCGCATCCGCGCGCTGGCGCGGTTTGCCAACATTCCCATCATCGCCGCCAGCGCCAGCGCCAGCAGCGAGGACGAAGCGAAGAGTTACGCCGCCGGCGCCAATGCCTTCCTGCCCAAGCCGATCGAGCATGCGCAGCTGCTGAGAGCCGTCGGCGAGCAATTGGGCCTGATGTGGATTTACCAGGAATCGCCCGAGGAAGCAGCTGCGCTGACGCAAGCGGCGGCCGAGATGGTCATCCCGCCCCGGGACGAGGTCGAGAAGCTGTATCAGCTTGCCATGATGGGAAATATGCGTGCCATCTGCGCCCATGCCGAGCATCTGAAAAAACTCGACCCGAGCTACATCCCGTTCGCGATGCAGCTGGAGGGCCTGGCGAAAAATTTCCAATCGAAAGCCATCAGCGCGCTGGTGAAGCAGTACCGCGGCAATCCGGAAGAAGTCTGAGCCAAGCCGCCGCGGCGGCGGCGCCGAACCTGTTCTTCGACCGCAGCGGCCCGCCGATCAATCCGTCGACATGTCCTCAACGAGGCTGAAGCGAAAGATGCGAACGCGGCCAAGTAGCTCGAATACGTCGGCGTGCCGTGCGCAAGGATGAACTTGCCGATTTGACCGCTTCGCCCACCTGCGCTCGCAGCAGCTCAACGGTATCGTGGTTTCTCCACTGTTCTGCGTACTGTTCGCCCAAATGTGTCAAATGGTGACTATTGGATAGTTTCCAGTCAGTAATTTTTGGTATCCTTTCCGGTTGCTGAATACAACATGAAGGATATCAAAAATGACCAGGGCATTTTTCTACAGTGCGACCCGAATGTTCGGCGGCCGCACGTCAGAGCCGCTATGTATCGTTTTGGCTCGCATCACAGGTATCGGAATTTTGCGGCCCTGGTTTCAAGCCCTGTCTATCGTCGGCCTATTATTCATTGCCGGGCATGCCAGCGCAGCGCCGAGCTATGTCGGCGACCCAGTATTTCGGACCGACACCGCGAACGATTATTACAAAATGCCCCCCTTTACTTCGGAGGCGAGTGCGATTGCAGGCGAGTTGCAGGCGACGGCGCGTCTGTGGGCGAGTATCGAAGGTTATGGCTATTCGAACCCGTCGCTGGGCAGCGAATATTTCTCGGGGTGGGCCGAATACAACCCGGTTGAGGGAGTGCCGACCTCCGCAATACGGAAATACAGCGTGCATGCTCTATCCTCAGGTGGCACTCGCGTTTTCAACGTAGGAACGCTTGAGGTTCGACGCTCCACACTCGTGTGTCCATCGTATCAGCGGTACAACCCGCGTACCGGGACGTGCATGGATGGCGTGTCAAAAAACGAACCAGGCCAGAATGGTGCTAACAACGGTACCTCGTGCCCGTCCTGCGGGCAACCGATCAATCCAAGCACGGGAAATATGTGGCATGTCATCGAGGACTACAAACCCGTATCCAAAGACGGCGTTGCAATCGTACGAACATACAACAGTACCCCGTGGCTGTGGATGACTGCGACTACCCGAGGTTTTGGTCCACGCTGGAACGACCGTTTCAACGTTGTGTTAAAGGCCGAATGGACGAGGAGCCGAAACACCGATGTGAAATGCTGGATTTTCACGAACGGCGACAAGCTTTGTCCATTGCCTTATATTGGACCGGAACAGCTGGCGCCTCCCGAAACGATCACTATCCAGCGCGGCGATGGCAAGCGATTCACGTTCAATCAAACCACGACGGGCTACATCAGCGATTCGAACGTCAACTCGAAGGTTCTTCCCACCTACAACGCTGCCGGTACCGCAGTAACCGCCTGGACATTCATCGATGATGATGGGGATGCGACGGAGCGTTTTGACAAGGACGGGGCGCTTATAAGTATCACGAACCGCAATGGCACGGTCCTTCGCCTGACGTATAGCGATGGGAGTACCAATGATTCATCGGTGGGGCGCTATCCTGCCGATGCGCCAATTTGTCCAGGTGCCCAAAGCGGTACCGTCTTACCTCAACGTACCCTGCTATGTGTTACGGACAGCTGGGGACGGAAAATTCAATACAGGTATGACGCGAAGGGAAGAGTCATCGAAATTCTTGACCCGGCTCTGCAATCGTATCTCTACGAATACGACGGACCGTCGGGTGGCTGCACCGTCGACAATGCGACGACACCTGCGTGTTCGGCGAATAATCTTACCAAAGTGACATACCCTGACGGGAAATCTCAAACCTATATCTACAATGAGGCAAGCAAGATTAACAATGGGGCGAATTGCGGCTATCCCATTGCCGTGGCACCCATTGGGAACGGATTCGGTCAGTTTTTGACCAATATGACTGGATTAATCGATGAAAATGGTACGCGTCAGATCACCTGGACTTACAACTGCGATGGGCTGGCGACGTCATCGCAGGAAGCCGACGGTATCAACAAGGTCGAATTAACGTATTCGCCACCCGGCCTGGGCGGGACACGCACTGCAACCGTTGTGCACACCGTGGGGGTGGCGGAAGCTCCGCAAACGACGGTTCGCACCTATTCCACACAGTTCATTTTTGGTGTTGGCAAGAACACCGGCATCGATCAACCGTGCGTCGAGTGTGGAGCGATTCGGTCGCGAACCTACGACGAGAACGGTAACCTCGCCAGCACGACCGATTTCAACGGCAATGTGACTACGTACATTTATGACCTGGTGCGCAATCTTGAAACGACGCGAACCGAAGCCTTCGGCACAGCGCAGGCGCGCACGATCACCACGACCTGGCATCCCGATTATCGCTTGCCAATGCTAGTTGAGGAACAGGGGCGCAGTACCGCGTATAGCTACGATCCTGCCGGCAATTTGGTGAAGAAGTCGGTAACCGCAAATGGTAGGACGCGTACATGGAGCTACACCTATAACAGTACGGGCCAGATGCTCACGGCAACTGCACCTCGGACCGATGTCGTCAGTACAGTTCAATACACCTACGACGGTTCAGGCAATCTTTCAACGGTAAAGAATGCTGCAGGCCACGTTACGCAGCTATCGAATTACGACGCGCACGGCCGGGTAGGACGAATAGTTGATCCGAATGGCCTTGTCACCGACCTCAGCTATAACCCGCGCGGGTGGCTTTCCTCCGTCAGCAGTGGCGGTGAGACGACCTCGTTTGCCTACGACGCGGTTGGACAGGTAACCAGAATCACACAGCCGGATGGTAGTGCGATCAACCAAGTCTATGACAGCGCCCACCGCCTTACTGCGATCAGCGACGACGTGGGGAATTCAATTCAGTACAAGCTCGATTTGACTGGTAACCGGATCGGCGAAGAAGTAATCGATCCCAACGGCGTATTAGTGCGTAAAACAACACGGGTGTTCGATGTCCTCGACCGTTTGCAAAAAGTTACCGGAGCCCAGCAATGAAATCAAATACCTATGTCGGGAGCCTGCTGGTATCTGCCGCGCTTGTTCTTGTTGTTGAGAGCGCTGCAGCACAGACGCAGACTTCGACGACCAGTTTTAGCTACGACCTGTTGGGCAATCTCATTCAAATCACGGACCCGTTAAGTCGCGTCACCAAACAGGATTATGACGCGCTGAACCGGCGCATCAAGGTGACCGATCCCAAGGGCGGCGTCACTCAGTACGCCTACGACGGCCAGGACCAGCTGACCCAAGTCACCGACGCGCGCAATCTGGTGACCAGTTACCTGATCGATGGATTGGGCAACCTAACCCAGACCACCAGCCCGGATACCGGCGTGTCAACGAATACCTATGACGACGCCGGCAATCTGAGCACGCGTACCGATGCGAAAGGCCAACTCACTCGCTACCAGTACGATGCGCTGAACCGTGTCACCACTATCA
>CAMLIL010000030.1 GCA_946480015.1 uncultured Oxalobacteraceae bacterium
AGTCGCTGGCCGACCGCCTGGCCGAAGCCTTCGCCGAATACATGCACGAGCGCGTGCGCAAGGATCTGTGGGGCTATGCGCCGCAGGAGCGGCTGTCCAACGACGAGATGATCGCCGAAGCCTACGCCGGCATCCGTCCGGCGCCGGGCTATCCGGCCTGCCCAGAGCACACCGTCAAGGCCGACATGTTCAAGGTGATGCAGGCGCAGGAAATCGGCATGCAACTGACCGAGTCGTTCGCCATGTTCCCCGGCGCGGCGGTGTCAGGTTTTTACTTCGCCCATCCGGAAGCGAAGTATTTCGTGGTCGGGAAAATCGGCCAGGACCAGCTCGACGACATGGCCGCGCGGCGCGCGGTCAGCAAGCCAGACTTGGAGCGCTGGCTGGCGCCGAATCTGAGCTGAGGACAGGGGGCGGCATCAGCGGTTCGAGCAGGCGCGAGTCCGGCGGCAGGCGCCGCTGCAGCTCCTGCAGCGCTTGCGCCGTCAAGGTCACGTAGGCGTTCATATTCTCGGCCAGGTGGCGCATGATGAAAGCGGATCCTTCGGGCGTCTCGCGCAGCCACACCTGGCCATCCTCGAACGCGGCGGGCATGGTGTCGAGCTCGGCCTGCACCACCACCTTGCTGCGCGGCCCCCACAGATACTCCGGCGGATGCGCCCGCGTCCACGCCATGCCGTTCTTGAGCGCATATTCGTGATTGTGGCGGAAGGTCAGGTCGACGATCTCGGGTTCCTTGAAACTCTTGTCGGCCGACTCGATCCAGCAATGAAACGCCCCGCCGGCCGGATTGGCGAAAGCGGCATTGTCGGTCAGGCGGATGAACCCGCTGCCGCAATCGATCAGCGCCATCCCGGCCACCGGCCGGTACACGCGGTTGAGCACCACGCTGATCACGTTGGCGCCGACAATCGCGTGCGAGTGGCACAGCGAACAATAGGCCTCGGGGTAGCGCGCGCGCAGCACGGCGTTCACCGAGGCGGCGATCAGGGATTGAATCGTCTGGGCCATAGCAACATCAACACTTTATGAAAAACCTGCACGACAAAAAGGCGGCCACCGGCGCCGGCCCGCGCGAATAGTGCGGGGGGCGGCGTCGTGACCTTTCCCTGATTATCGGCAGCCCGCGCGATTTCTTTACATAAGGCAAATCCGAAATGCGCGGGCGCCCGAGTTGGTTGAACTTTTCACCACGTGCGCTGCCTAAAGCATTGAGCCGGATGGACCGGCGCAAAACGTGGAGGCAATATGGCAATGCATTTATCCAGCCGGCGGTGGCAGGATCAGGTCACGCTGCTGCTCGGCTTATGGTTAGTGATTTCGCCCTTGGTGCTGGGCTATCCGTCCGACTCGGCCCAGGCGACCAACGCCTACCTGTCCGGCGTGGTGATCGCTCTGCTGGCCGCGTTCGACCTCTATAAAACCTATATGTGGGCCGTCGTGCTCAATATGCTGATCGGATTGTGGGTCGCCGTTTCCCCATGGGTGCCCATCACGGCCGACCGCAGCGCAATGATGACCAACAACGTCATCGTGGGCGTGGCGGTGCTCTTGCTGGCGCTGTGGGAACTGCGCACGGACCCCGATCTGCACAGCCAGTGGGCAGGCAGCAAACCGGCCGGCTAGCGGCGCATCGGGGTCATGCATCCATCCTCCCGGCCAGGGAGGATGGATTGTTTTACGCGCATCACATCGCGTAACGTACGACGTTTTCGCTCCACGCGAAGGCCGCCATTTCCACTTCCGCCAGATCGTCGGCCGACACCGCCAGCTGGCGCAAGGCCGGCATGACCTGATCGCCGCCCTTCTCGCTTTCCAACTGCTCCAGGCTTTCGGCCAGGCGCAGCATGTCGCCGAAGAATCCCTCGCGCCGCAGCAGGGCGGAAGCCACCTCGTCGGCGACTGGAATCTGCTCGATGATCTCGTCCATCGGAATGCCGAACAGCGCATCCATCAGCGACATGATGCCGACCGTGAACGCGACATCGGCGATGGCGCGCTGGCCAGGCTGGATGCGCTGGGCCAGCAGCTCCAGCATGCGCCCGCGCGTGGTGGCCAGCAACAGCAGCGGCGACGAGGCTGGACCGCGCTGGCCAGGTTCGGCATACAGCATGATCTGCAGCCAGCGCTGCAGCTGGCGCCGGCCCAGGATCGTCACCGCCTGGCTGAGCGAATCGATCTTGTGGCGCGCGCCCACCGCCGGCGTATTCACCAGCCGCAGCAGATTGAGCGCCAGGGTGACGTCGCGCTTGACCGCGCGTTCGATCGCGTTATTGTCGGCATCGGACACGACCAGCTGCATCATGTCCAGAATGGCCAGTTGCGAGGGCGACAGCTTGCGGCCGCTGATGATGGCCGGTTTGGCGAAGTAATAGCCCTGGAAATAATCGAAGCCGATGTCCATGCAAGTCTGGAACTGCTCGGCCGTTTCCACTTTTTCCGCCACCAGCTTTTTTCCCGCCTGCTTGAAGCGGGGCGCCAGCTGCAGCAGCGCCGACAAGGGCATGTCGCGCAAATCCATCTTGACGTAGTCGATCAGCGGCAAGAGCGCCTGCAAGTGCTCGCTGTCGGCACGCACGTCGTCGAGCGCGAAGCGAAAGCCATGTCCCTTGAGCACACCGATGCGGTCGAGTACGTCCCGGGTCACCGCCATGGTCTCGACTATCTCCAGAATCACTTTCTCGCGCGGCAGGAACACGAAGATATCGCTCGCCAGCACGGCCGCATCCACATTCAGGTAGCCCTGCGCATCGCCGATCACCCGGTCCAGCCCGAGCTGGGCCACATGCGCGATCACGGCGGCGGTGGCCGACAGGTCGGTGTCGATACTGGCGTGCGCCACTTCGGCGCTGCGAAACAGCATTTCATAACCGAACAGACTTTGCTGGCGGTCGAGCACGGGCTGGCGGCCAAGGTAAAAATCGCGCACCTGCAACTGTTTCGAGCCGTTTTCGGTGAAGGAATGGATCATGACGGGGTCCAGTATTTAGTCCTGACAACATCCGCTAATGTACTCCAAACTCCCACCAGCGGGGGAAAACGTTCCCTCAATCAACTTCGACCGGCATGCCGTCGACAAACACCTTCAGCTCGCCGGTAGCGAAGCTGGTCCAGGTCTCATTGGTGGTCAAGGGTTCGGTGACGATGATGGCGACCCGGTCTTGCGGCGTGGTGACCTGGGAAAAGTCGACGGTGACATCCTCGTCCGACAGGCAGGCGGTGACGAAGGGATACTGGCGCACCACATAATGCAGCTTGGTCGAGCAGTGGACATACAGCGCCGTGCCGTCCGACAGCATCATATTGAAGGTGCCGTGCTGGGCGATTGCATGCACCAGCTCGCCCAACGCCTGGCGCAATTGCCCCGGCGGCGGCGCGGTGTCGCCGAAGCGCGCGCGCAATTCCTGCAGGATGAAGCAAAACGCCAGTTCGCTGTCGGTGGTGCCGACCGGGCGGAAGGCGCCATTCAGGATGGGGGCGAACTCCTTCAGGTCGCCGTTGTGGGCAAACACCCAGTAGCGGCCCCACATTTCGCGCACGAAGGGATGGCAATTCTCCAGCGCCACCTGGCCTTGCGTTGCCTTGCGGATATGCGCGATGACATTCCTGGATTTGATCGGGTAGCGCTTGATCAGCTCAGCCACCGGGGATTCCACCGCGGCCTGATGATCGACGAAATGCCGCACGCCGGCGCCTTCGAAAAACGCGATGCCCCAGCCATCATGGTGGGTGTCGGTGCGGCCGCCGCGCATGGCGAAGCCGGTAAAGCTAAAGACAATGTCCGTGGGGACGTTGCAGTTCATTCCGAGAAGTTGGCACATGGCGCCAGCTTATCACGTTGTCCGAGCAGTCCGTCAGCGCCGGCGGACTCTTGCTATGGAAACATTCCGCAACAGGGTGGTGGAATCCGCGCAGCCGCCTGCAAGGGCCGCGCGGGTGTCCCGGGTGGGGGATTAGTGCAGCAGGACGGGTTGACTCATCAGCACGTCGTAGGAACCGAGGAAGTCGTCAATTTCTTCCATGGTCGGTTCGCTGGCGATCAGGTTATTGACATCGCGCCGGAACGATTGGGCCAGTTTTCCGCCGATAAAGGCTTCGCGCCGGCCGGATTTGTCGACGATCTCGTAGCCGCCAAACCGCAGCGCCTCGAGATTGTGATCGACGCCGAATTCGACCACGCTGTACTGCTCGCTGTTATAGATCATGTTCATTGATAGCTCCTTCGCTCGATCAGACGTTCCACGTCGCGATTGTTTCACCGTTGATGGTGGCTCTACTCACGAGGTGGGGCTATCCGGACCGTTTTCAAGGGCACCCGCTATCCCATGAAAACCCTTCAGGCGGCAAGGTCCGGGGTCAGTTCCAACAGCTGATCGTATGGCGAAGATTGCAGCCACGATCTCAACTGATCAAGGTGGTCTGTCGTCGCCACGCCGATGTACAGGCGCTCGGGGCGGAGACGCAGGATCCGGTTCAATGTTACACGCAAAACGAGATTACCGGTGCAGCATAGGCAGGCCGGAGCAATGCGCTGGATCGACAGAGTGGGCGATGGGCCGAGACGGCTGTGCCCGTCGGGCAAGCCTTCCAGCAAAACGGCGCAGGCGGCGCCGTCGGGACAATCCAGCAGGTCGGCGGCGATGGCCGCCTCGCGTACGGCGCCGCCATCCCCGGTGACCAGGGTGGCGCGGGTCACACGTTCTTCTTGGCCAGCTTGCCCGGCTCGACGCCGAGCTGCTTGAGCTTGCGGTACAGGTGGGTGCGCTCCAAACCGGTCTTCTCAGCAACACGGGTCATGCTACCGCCTTCCCGGCCCAGATGATGTTCGAAATACATCCGCTCGAAGGCATCGCGCGCTTCGCGCAGCGGCAGATCGAAGGACAGCGAGAAGCCGTGCCCTTCGCCGTGCGGCATGCCGCCCATGCGCGGGCCGATGGCGGCCTGCTGCGACGATTGCGTGGCGAACATGGGTGTTGCCGCCACCGCCGCTTCCTCCGGCTGGGGCGCGATCATCGGGCGCGGCGCCAGGGCCGGCGTGCGCACCACTTCCTGCGCGCGCGACAAGCCTTGCTGCACCGCCTTGAGCAGTTTTTGCAGGGCGATCGGCTTTTCCAGGAAATTGAGCGCGCCGATGCGGGTTGCCTCGACCGCCGTATCGATGGTCGCATGGCCCGACATCATGATGACAGGCATGGTCAGCAAGCCGTCGCGCTGCCATTCCTTGAGCAGGGTGACGCCGTCGGTATCGGGCATCCAGATATCGAGCAGGACCAGATCCGGCGCCCCGGCCGCGCGCGCATCGCGCGCCTGCTGGGCGTTTTCGGCAAGCTGGATTGCATGGCCTTCGTCGCCCAAAATTTCCGAGAGGAGCTCGCGGATGCCCATTTCATCATCAACTACGAGTATGTTTGCCATCTGTGTGTGCCTTCCTGGTTTGGCCAGCCGGTTTCAGCCCTGCTTTAGAGGCTGCCTCTTAGAGGTTTGAACCAGCCTCGTAAGCCATGATTCTATGCGTGTTTCCTGCGTTAAGCCAGAACACTATCAGGCGCTAACTTTAACAGCAAAATCGAGACTGCCGCGCCTGTTCCGTCTGTACGGTTCTGGATGTCGATCCGGCCCCCGTGCTCATCAATAATTTTCTTCACCATCGGCAGGCCCAGGCCAGTGCCGCGGGCCTTCGACGTAACGTATGGCTCGAACGCGCGCGACAGGATTTTAGGCGCAAAACCGGGACCGTTGTCGACAATTTCGAGGCGCACCGCGATGCCGTTGCGGCCATCGGCGCCGCGGTAATGAATCGCTTCGGTGGTCACGTCGATGTGCGCCGGCGGAGCGCTCGGTCCGCGCTCGTTCATCGCATCCTGGGCGTTCTGCAGCAGATTATGGATCACCTGGCGCAGCTGGGTGGCATCGCCCATCACCGCCGGCAGGCCGGCGCCCAGCCGTGCGTGAATGATATCGCTGTCGTCGCCGGCCAGGTAGAGATTGAGGATCTCGCCCAGCAGCGCATTCAGGTCGAGCCGCTCGAGCACCGCCGGCGGCGCCTTGGCATAGTCGCGGAAGTCGTCCACCATGCGCTTCATCGCGTCGACCTGGTTGACGATGGTGGTGGTGCTGCGGTTGAGCAGTTCGGCATCCGGCGGCGCCAGCCGGCTTTCCAGCTTCATCTGCAGGCGTTCGGCCGACAGCTGGATCGGCGTGAGCGGATTCTTGATTTCGTGGGCGAGGCGGCGCGCCACCTCGCCCCAGGCGATCGAGCGCTGCGCCGAGATCACGTCGGAGATATCGTCGAACACGACGATAAAGCCGCTGCCCGCGCCCACCGGCAGGCGCGAGCCGCGCGCCAGCAGCACGATGTCGTGTTCCTCGGTACCGGGCCGGCGCGGCAGTTCGATCTGCTGCTGCCAGTGCCCGCGCGCGCGCGCGCCCGCCGCCGACTGCGCGCTCTGGGCCGAAAACGCGCGCGTGATGGCCGCGGCGAACGCCTCCAGCCCTGCGATGCCGGACAAGGCGTCGCCCACGTGGCCTGCCACCTCATGCCCGAGAATGCGCCCCACCGCCTCGTTCGAATTGACCACATTGAATTCGGCATCGAGCACGATCACCCCGGCCGACATATTTTCCAGCACCGACTCCAGGTGAGCCTTGGCGCTCTGCAGCGCGGCGCGGTTGCGTTCGACCGCGCTGCGCGCCTCGAACAGCTGGCCGGTCATGGTATTGAACGATTGCGTCAGGGTGCCCAGTTCGTCCGAGGTGGCCACGATCGGGCGCGGCGACAGGTCGCCCTCGGCCACCGCGCGCGTGCCTTCGGCCAGCACCAGCAGCGGCTGCGCCAGATTGCCGGCGATGACGAAGGCGCTGGCGGTGGCCCCGAATACCGCCAGCAGCAGGGTCAATGTCAGCGTGATCAGGTACATCCGGTTGAGGCCCTTGCGCGCCACCGAGCGCTCCTGGTATTCGCTGTAGGCGGTGCGCAGCACTTCGGCGTTCGATGCCAGGTTGACCGGCACCGACTGGATCACCTGCAAAAAGCGCGGATGCGCGCCGGGCGGCTCGGGCACCGCCTGCACCACGCGCAGGCGCAGGCCGGTGACCGCGTCCAGCGCATTGGGCGCGTTGCCCTGGGTGCCGGCGATGTCCTTGAGGTCGCGCGCCACCCCGCCTTCGGCGCGCGAATACCCGCCCGGCATGACCGCCTGCAGCAGCATCTGCGGCGTCGGCAGATCGTCCTTCAGGTCGTCGCGCCGGCCGGTGGTGGCAGCGCCCAGCATCTTGCCGTCCGCGCCGATCAGCATCGCGCTTTGCACCCCATCCTGCTCTCTGATCATGCGCGTGAGCACGCTCTGGGCCGCCGCGCCATCATGACCGGCCAGGGTGGCCGCGGTCACTTCGGTGACCGATCCGAGTTCCGACAGCGCCTGGTCGAGCGCCGCATGGCCCAGGCTCAGGCCCGACTCCAGCGCCGCCTCGATTTTCACGTTGAACCAGGAATCGATCGAGTGCGACACGAACTGCACCGACACCAGGAAAATCACCAGTCCCGGCAAAATCCCGATGGCCGAAAACAGCAGCACCAGGCGCGCCATCAGGCGCGAGCCGAAGTGGCCGCGCTTGTAGCGCGAATACAGGCGCGCCAGCGCCACCAGCACCAGCAGCAGCAGGCCGGCCGCGACCGCCGCGTTCCCGTACAGCAGCCAGTTATAGTAGCGGTCGAAGAAGCCGGTGTTATTCGACGCGGAAGCGAGCAGGAACAGCAGGATGCTGGCCACGCCGCCGCCCAGCACCAGGGCATAACGCAAGGCCAGCTTCACCGTCTATTCCGCCTTGTAGGTAAATTTTTTGTCTTTGGACGCCAGCCGCCAGTCCGAGTTGTTCAGCGCGCCGACCCGCAGCGGCTTGGAGAAAAAGCCCTGGTCCATGTACATGCGCAGCGTGACGTTGTAGATCTCGCCCGGCTTGAGTTCGCCGCGCCGCGCGATCTGCCAGCGGCTGGGCCGGTGGATCAGCACCATCGCGTCTTCCAGGGTCGGGAAGCTTTGCTGCAGCGTGATGCGGTCGCCGCTGTTGACCCGCACTATGTACTGGCGCGTGAGCGGATCGAGCGACAGCGTGATGACCTGGCTGGTATCGACAGCGCGCTCGTCCTTCCAGTACCAGCGCGGCCGGGTCAGCTCGATCTCGGTCTTGAACTGCAGCGGCAGCGTGTGTTCCACCGCCAGCTGCAGATCGGCATTGAGCTCGAACGCGTAGCTGGCCGCCAGCCGGTAGCCGTCTTCGGTCGCTTCGATGTGGGCGTGGGTGATATCGATTGCCTCGGCCGCGAGCGCCTGTGCGCACGCAAATGCCAGCAGCAGCTGGCAGGCGAGAAGTCGAAGGAATCGTTTTGTCACAGGTGGCCCACAGCCTTTATGTCGTTTGCATTGTCGGGGACCCCTTATGCGCCCTTCTGGAACAGCGCATAGAACAAACCGTCGTGATCGTGCTCGATTGCGCCTGTCGCAATCGACGGCAGCAGCTGCCCCGGTGCCTCCAGCCGGATGGCGTTGTGGCGCGCCGCAAATGCGGCGGCCTGGGCCTCGGATTCCTGAGGCCAGATCGAACATGTCACGAACAGCAATTTACCATTGGGCCGCAGCATCTGCCAAAGGTTGTCGAGAATTTTGCCCGAAAGTGTTGCAAGTTGGAGCGTGTCGCCCTTGCGCCGCAGCCAGCGGATGTCGGGGTGGCGCCGCACGATGCCCGAGGCGGTGCACGGCACGTCGGCCAGGATCCGGTCGAACTGCTCGCCGTCCCACCAGACCCGGGTCTGGGCCTCGAAGGCCTTGAGGGTGGCGCCAAGGCCAAGGCGCGCGAGGTTTTCCTCGACCCGCACCAGGCGTTTGGGATCGGCGTCGATGGCGGTCAGCTGCACGTCGGCCAGTTCAAGAATATGGCCGGTCTTGCCGCCCGGCGCCGCGCAGGCGTCCAGCACGCGCATGCCGTCGCGCACATCGAGCAGGGGCGCGGCCAGCTGGGCCGCCGCATCCTGCACCGAGCAGTAGCCCTGATCGAAGCGCGGGATGGCGGCCACGCCGACCGCTTTGTCCAGGCGCAGCGCTACCGGGCCGATCTGGCGCGCCGCGATGCCGGCCTCGGCCAGCATGTTCAGATACTCGGCCACGCTGGTCTTGCGCGTATTGACGCGCAGGGTCAGCGGCGGCTGCGCATTGCCGGCGTTGAGGATATCCTGCCACGCCGCCGGCCAGGCCAGGCGCACCGAATCGATCCACCACTGCGGATAGTTCCACTGCGCGCTGGCCTGCTTGAGGGCGGCCGCCAGCAGCTCGGCGCGCTCGCGCAGAAAGCGCCGCAGCACGGCGTTGACCATCCCCTTGGCGTGCGCCAGGTCGGGATGGGCCGCGGCCGCGGTGACGGCCTGGTCGACCACGGTGAATTCCTCGTACGGCGCCACGTCCGGCGGCGTATCCATCAGCGCCAGCGCGCAGCACAGCAGCGCCGCCAGCATGGGCGGCTCGGGCGCCTTGGACGTCATCAAGCCCAGCAAGGCTTCGCTGCGGCCCAGCTGGCGCATGGCGCGGTAGGCGATGTCCTGGATCGCGCCGCGCGTCTGCGGCCCGGCCGCCATCACGCCGAACGCGGTTGTCAGGGCCTGCGGCAGCGTGGTGCCGCCCTTGACCTGGGCGACCGCATTGGCCGCGCCGAGCAGACCCAGCGCCAGCGAATCGGCCTTCAGATCGGGCCGGTAGCCCGGCTGCAGCACCGGCTTGAGCTCATAACTGGGGCGCACCCGCGGGGCGGCGCGCTTGGCTGCGGCAGGCTTGATGGACAGCGTCGGGCGCTTGGCGGTCATGGGCGACTCTTGAAAGGTTTTTAATGAAGGCGCAATTGTACCGGGTCCGCCATGCAGCATGCTTAAACTGCGCTTGCGGCGAAAACGCCCCCGGCGCGGCATGCCCGGGCGTGTTCCGGGACGGCTCAAACCAGTATAATGGGGCCAGTTTGCGCGCCAAACGCGCGCGCGCCGCACCGGCATTCACACTCTTTACCGCGCTTTTTTTCCGCTACCGCTCATGCTCGCATCACAGAAACAAGACATCGCCGCCCTGCTCCAGGACGCCCTCGCCCAAGCCGCTGCCGGGGCCACGCTGCCCGCCGTCGTCCTCGAGCGTCCGCGCGACCCGGCGCACGGCGACATCGCCTGCAATATCGCGATGCAGCTGGCCAAGCAGCTGGGCACCAACCCGCGCGCACTGGCCACGGCCATCGTCGGGGCCCTCAACGCCAACCCGGCCGCCAGGGGCCTGATCGACAGCGCCGAGATCGCCGGACCGGGCTTCATCAACCTGCGCGTGGCCGCCAGCGCCAAGCAGGCGGTGGTCAAGGCCGTGCTGGAAGAGCGCGCGCAGTTCGGGCGCGGCAGCGCCGGCGAGGGCAAGCAGGTCATCATCGAATTCGTCTCGGCCAATCCGACCGGCCCGCTGCACGTCGGCCACGGCCGCCAGGCCGCGCTGGGCGACGCCCTGTCGGCCCTGTTCGAGTCGCAAGGCTACCGCGTCACGCGCGAGTTCTATTACAACGACGCCGGCGTGCAGATCGCCACCCTGGCCAATTCCGTGCAGGCGCGCGCCAAAGGGCTCAAGCCGGGCGACGCCGCCTGGCCCGAGTCGGCCTACAACGGCGACTACATCGCCGACATCGCCGCCGACTACCTGGCCGGCAAAACGGTGGCGGCCAGCGACGGCCAGCCGGCCACGGCCAGCGGCAATGTGGACGACATCGAATCGATCCGCGCCTTCGCCGTCACCTACCTGCGCAACGAGCAGGACATCGACCTGCAAGCCTTCGGCGTCAAGTTCGACAACTACTACCTGGAGTCGTCGCTGTACGCCGACGGCAAGGTCGAGCAGGCGGTGCAGACCCTGATCGAGCACGGCAAGACCTACGAACAGGAAGGCGCGCTGTGGCTGCGCACCACCGACTACGGCGACGACAAGGACCGCGTGATGCGCAAGTCCGACGGCACCTTCACCTATTTCGTGCCGGACGTGGCTTACCACATCGTCAAATGGCAGCGCGGCTTCAGCCAGGCCATCAACGTGCAGGGCAGCGACCATCACGGCACCATCGCGCGCGTGCGGGCGGGCCTGCAGGCGGTCGAACAGGGCATTCCGCAAGGCTACCCGGACTACGTGCTGCACAAGATGGTCACCGTGATGAAAGACGGCGAAGAGGTCAAGATCTCCAAGCGCGCCGGCTCCTACGTCACCGTGCGCGACCTGATCGAATGGTCCGGCGGCGGCGACATCGTGCGCGGACGCGATGCCGTGCGCTTCTTCCTCATCTCGCGCAAGGCCGATACCGAATTCGTGTTCGACGTCGACGTCGCGCTCAAGACCTCGGACGAAAATCCGGTGTATTACGTGCAGTACGCGCATGCCCGCATCTGCCGCATGCTCGAACAATTCACCGGCGACGAGGCAGCGCTGGCCAGTGTCGACCTGGCGCCGCTGACCGCGCCGAGCGAAATGCACCTGCTGGCCACTTTGGCCGCCTACCCGGAAGCGCTGGCGCGCGCCCAGGCCGAACTCGGCCCGCACCAGATCGCCTTCTACCTGCGCGAACTGGCCGCAGCCCTGCACAGCTTCTACTTTGCCGAGCGGGTGCTGGTCGACGACGAGCGGCTCAAGCTGGCGCGTATCGCGCTGATGGTCGCCACCCGCCAGGTGCTGCGCAACGGTCTGGCCCTGATCGGCGTTTCGGCGCCCAACCAGATGTGAAGTCGTTTATGGTCTCGTCCAAACTCTCCCTGCGCCGCCAGCGCGGCAATACCCTGACCGGCATCATCATCGGCCTGATCATGGGCCTGGCGATTGCCGTCGTCGTGGCCCTGGTGATCACCAAGGGTTCGTCCCCGTTCACCGACAAGGGCGGCAAGCCCGGCAAGATGGGCGAGCCGACCGCCGGGCAGGCGGCCGACCCGAACAAGCCGATGTACGCCAACAAGGAAGCCGCGCGCGCCGCCAACAAGCAGATTGTCGACAAGCAGTCCGCCGCGCTTGAAAAGGCGCAGCAGGCCGAAGCCGATCCGCTGGGCGCGGCGATTGCCGCGATGAAGACCACCGAAGCGAAGCCGGCGGCACCGGCGGCGCCAGCAGCGGCGCCCGCGCCGGCAGCGGCACCGGCAGCGGCCGCCGATGGCGAAGACAAGGTCATCTACTACCTGCAGGCCGGCGCCTTCCGCGAACTGGCGGACGCCGAAAACACCCGCGCCAAGCTGGCCCTGCTCGGCTTCGAAGCGGCCATCAGCGACCGCACCACCGACGCCGGCGTGCTGCACCGCGTGCGTGTCGGCCCGTATCCGCAGGCCGAAGCGATGAACAGGGCGCGCGCCAAGCTGCAGGGCAGCGGCATCGATGTGGCGATCGTGCGCAATCAAAAATAACCTAACGAGGCTCAAATGCGAAAACTGCTTGGCTATCTCAGCGCCCTGACCCTGTGCGCTTTCACCGCCGGAGCCGGTGCGGCCCCCGCCAATCCGCAAAACGGCGTCGAGTACATGACGCTGCCGGAGATCCAGAACACCGACTCAGGCAAGAAAGTCGAAGTCACCGAGTTCTTCGCCTACTACTGCCCGCACTGCAACGCCTTTGAGCCAATGCTGTCGGCCTGGGTCAAAAAGCAAGGCGACAATATCGTCTTCAAACGGGTGCACGTGCCGCGCGACGCCAGCGTGGCGCCGCAGCAGCGCCTGTTCTTCACGCTGGAGGCCATGGGCCTGCTGCCGCAATACCACGAGCGGGTGTTCGCCGCCATGCACGGCCAAGACCGCCAGCGCCTCAACAGCGACGAACTGGTATTCGACTGGGCCGCCAAGGCCGGCATCGACCGCGCCAAATTCATCGACGTCTACCGGTCCTTCGGCGTCACGGCGCGCGTGCACCGCGCCGACGCCATGATGGTGGCCTACAAAGTCGACAGCTGGCCGATGCTGGCCGTGGCCGGCCACTACCTGACCTCGCCCTACCTGGCTGGCCAGGGCAGCAAGGGTTCCAGCGAAGCCGAACAGCAGCAGGCCGCGCTGAGCGTGCTCGACTTCCTGGTCGCCAAGGCGAAAGCGGAACAGAAGTAGCATGCGGACGCGCCGCCGATGACCCGGGTGTTTATCACTGGCGCCTCGTCCGGCATCGGCGCCGCGCTGGCGCGCGAATACGCGGCCCAGGGCGCCTCCATCGGTCTGGTGGCGCGCCGCCATGAAGTGCTGGCCGAACTGGCCGCGCAGCTGCCGCATCCCGGGCGCCACACCGTGTACCCGCTCGACGTCACCGATCATCGCGCGCTTGCGCTCGCCGCGGCCGACTTCATCGCCCGCCACGGCGGCGCCGACATCGTCATCGCCAACGCCGGCATCTCGCACGGCACCCTCACCGAACATCCCGAGGACCAGGCCGTATTCGAGGCCATCCTGGCCACCAACGTCAACGCCACCTACGCCACGTTCGCGCCCTTCATCGCCGCCATGAAACAGCAGGACGGACCGCGCCGGCTGGTCGGCATCGGCAGCGTGGCCGGCGTGCGCGGGCTGCCCGGCGCCGGCGCCTACAGCGCCTCGAAAGCGGCGGTACGCTGCTACTGCGAATCGCTGCGGCTGGAGATGAAACCGCACGGCATCCAGGTAGTGACGATCGCCCCCGGCTACATCGACACGCCGATGACCAGCAAGAACCCCTACCCGATGCCCTTCCTGATGCCGGCCGACCGTTTCGCAAGGCGCGCCGTCAAGGCCATCGCCGCCGGCGACAGCTACCGCGTGATTCCGTGGCAGATGGGCGCGGTCGCCAAACTGCTGCGCGCCCTGCCCAATACCCTGTACGACCTGGCGTTCGCACGCGCGCCGCACAAGCCGCGCCAGGCCAAGCCATGAACCCCGCGCGCATCGCCGGGCGCAGCCGCGCCGCCGTCGAAGTCGACATCGAAGTCGTCCAGGAAACCGGCTCGACCAACGCCGACCTGCTGGCGCGCGCGGCCACGCTGGCGCGCCCGCTGCTGCTGGTGGCCGAACACCAGCTGGCCGGACGCGGCCGGGCCGGGCGCAGCTGGCTGTCCGAAGCCGGCGGCTCGCTTACCTTCTCGCTGGCCTGGCGCTTCGATGAAGGATTGGCGCGCATGGCCGGCCTGCCGCTGGCGCTTGGTGTGGCGATTGCCGACGCACTTGAAGCGCTGAACGTGCCCGTGCAGCTCAAGTGGCCAAACGATATCGAACGCGATGGCGCCAAGCTGGCCGGCATCCTGATCGAAACCGCCGGCGCCGGCAGCGCGGTGTGGGCGGTGATCGGCATCGGCATCAACCTCAGCCTGCCGGACCAGCTCGAACAGCGGATCGGCCGCCCGGTGGCCAACGCCGCCTGGCTGGCGCAAATGGACCGCGATATCCTGATGGCCGCCCTGCTCGACAGCCTGTGGCAAAGCCTGCGCGAATTCGAACGCGACGGCTTCGACGCCTTCCGCGAACGCTGGAACGCCCGCCACGCCTATCAGGGCAAGGCCGTGACGATTCTCGACGGCGGCGCCGTCCAGCACCAGGGCGTTGCCTGCGGCGTGGACAGCGGCGGGCGACTGCTGATCGACGCCGGCGCCCAGCGGGTCGCCGTACTGGCCGGCGACGTGTCGCTGCGCAGTGTGGAGGCCTAGCGTGCTGCTGCTGATCGACGCCGGCAACACCCGCATCAAATGGGCGGTCGCGCACCAGGGCGCGCAGCCGGGCGAATGGAGCGCCAGCGGCGCCGCCGGGCACGCCGAACTCAATCACCTGCCGGCCCAGTGGCGGCCATACAAGATCGACCGGGCCATCGTCGCCAACGTGGCCGGCCCCAAGCTGCGCGACCAGCTGCAGCTGATGATCCCGGCCGCATCGATCGACTGGTTCATGTCGCTGCCGCACCTGGACGGCATGCGCAATGCCTACCGCAATCCCGGCCAGCTCGGCTGCGACCGTTTCGCCGCGGCGCTCGGCGCGCGCACCCTGGAGCCGGGCCGCGCGCTGATCGTGGCCACCTGCGGCACCGCCACCACCATCGACGCGGTCAGCGCCGACGGCGTGTTCATGGGCGGGATGATCCTGCCGGGCCTGGGTTTGATGAGCGCCGCGCTGGCGAAAAACACCGCGCAGCTGCCGCAGATCGACAGCACCCGCCTGCTGCCGGCCGGCTTTGCCGACAATACTGCCGATGCCATCGCCGCCGGCTGCATCGGTGCGCAGGCCGGCGCCATCGAGCGCGCCTGCCGTTTGCATGGCGACGCATTCTGCGTGCTGTCGGGGGGAGCGGCGCATCTGATCGCGCCAAGTCTGGCCGTGCCGCACCGTCTGGCCGATAATATCGTCCTGATCGGGCTGCACTCGAGCGCAGCGCATCAGCCATCACAAGGGAACGACCCGTGTTGAAATTCACATTCTGGGCTCTGCTGTCGGTCAACGTCCTGCTGCTGGCGTACGGCCAGGGCTTTCTGGGCAGCGTCAAAAGCGGTGAGCACGAACCGGCGCGCCTGAAAAATCAGCTCAACGCCACCCAGCTGGTGCTGGTTTCAGCCTCGCAGGCGGCCAAGGCCGCGCCAGTGGATCCGTCCAGGCCGGCGGCGCCCGCACCGGTGTTGGCCTGCGTGGAAATCGCCAGCGTGGCGCCAGGCGATGCGCGCCGCGTCGAAAGCCTGCTGGCGCCGCTGGACTTGGGCGAGCGCCAGGTGCGCGAGACCGTCTCCACGCCGGAAGTGACCAGCCACATCGTGTTCATTCCGCCGCAAGGCAGCAAGGAAGCGGCCGAACGCAAGGCCGCCGAACTGAAGAACCTGGGCGTGACCAACTACTTCATCATGAGCGACAGCACCACCATGAAGTGGGCGATTTCGCTGGGCGTGTTCAAATCGGAAGCGGCCGCCCAGACCTTGCTGGCGGCTTTGAAGGCGCAGGGGGTCAACAGCGCGCGCGTGGCCGGCCGGCCCAGCCAGGTCAGCAAGATCAGCTGGCGCCTGCGTGAACTCGATCCGGAAACCCGCGCCAAGGTCGACGCGGTACTGAACAAGCTGCCGCCGCACGATACGCGCAGCTGCAAATAGTCGTCGGTCCGCACAGTGGGCGAAACGACAGCTTAGCGGCGCACCACGATCGCCTTGATTTTCAATGCCGGGGGCACCTCGGCCGCCGCCTGCGCCGCCAGCAGGCGCGTTTCGAACGGGCCGCTGAACACGCGGTGCAGCGCCCCGCCCTCGACCACTTCCACCGCTCCGATCAAGGCGCCCGAACGCAACAGCTCGGTGCGCAGTTCGGCCGCTTTGTCGGCCCGGCTGAAGGCGCCCAGCTGCAGATAAAAGCTGCCCGCCACCGTCACCGGCGCGACCGTGGCCGCCGAACTCTCGACTGGGCGCGTCTGGCTCGCCTCCGGCATATCGATGGCAAAGCCGCCCAGCACCGGCGCGTTCTCTGCGGGCGGCGCATTGCGGCGCGCCGCCGCCAGCGACTCCGGCTGGTCCGGCAGCACCCGTTCGACCAGCACTTCATGGCTGCCCTTGCCCAGCAGGCCAAGCTTGAGCGCGGCCGTGAACGACACGTCGATGACACGGTCGGAATGAAACGGCCCGCGGTCGTTGATGCGCACGACCACCGACTTGCCGCTCTCGACGCTGGTGATGCGCGCAAACGAAGGAATCGGCAAAGTCGGATGGGCCGCCGTCATCTTGTACATGTCGTAGATTTCGCCCGACGAAGTGCGCTGGCCATGGAACTTCTTGCCGTACCAGCTGCCAATGCCGCGCTGCGTGAACGGCTCATCGTTGATCAAGGGCGTATAGGTCTTGCCCAGCACGGTATAGGGGCGGTTCGCATGGCGCGCATACGGCTCGGCCTTGACCACCGCATCGGGCACTTCCATCAGATTGGGCGGCGGATTATCGCCCGGACCGTCGTCCTGGTAGTAACCGCCCTTGCCCGAACCGGCGCGCGGCATGGGCGGCAAACCGGTATCGATTTTCGGATGGCGCGCAGCCTGCTCGCCCGGTCCCGGCATCGGCGGCATCGGCGTGTTCATGCTGCCGCAGGCGGTCAGCAGCGCCGCCACGGCGGCCAGGCAGAGACGGCGCATCATGTCTGCACCAGCTTGCGGTGGCGTTGAATGCTCATCAAAATGCCGGTCGCCAAACCCAGCGTCATCAAGGCGGTACCGCCATAACTGATGAATGGCAGCGGCACCCCGACCACCGGCAGGATGCCGCTGACCATGCCCATGTTAATGAAAGCGAAGGTAAAAAAGATCATGGTAATGGCGCCCGCCAGCAGGCGCGTAAAGAGGGACGGCGCATTGGCCGCGATCATCAGCCCGCGCCCGATCAGCAGCAGGTACAAAAACAGCAGCACCAGAATGCCGACCAGCCCGAACTCTTCCGAATAGACCGAGAAGATGAAGTCGGTGGTGCGCTCCGGGATGAATTCCAGGTGCGCCTGGGTGCCCTTCAAAAAGCCTTTGCCCCACACGCCGCCCGAGCCGATCGCAATGGTCGACTGGATGATGTGAAAGCCCTTGCCGAGCGGGTCGGTGGTCGGGTCGATCAGGGTCAAGATGCGTTCTTTCTGATAGTCGTGCATCAGCGACCAGGCGATCGGCAGGCTGCCGGCCGCGCCCAGCACCAGCGCAATCAGCGCCTTCCACGACAGCCCGGCCAGGAAGATCACGTAAAAACCTGCCGCCAGCACCAGCAGCGACGTGCCGAGATCGGGCTGCTTCTGGATCAGGCCCACCGGAATGGCAAGCAGCACCGCAGCGATCACGAAGGAGTGCCAGCGCAGCATGCCGGCGCGCTGCTGGAAGAACCAGGCCAGCATCAGTGGCATGGCGATCTTCATGATCTCGGACGGCTGGATATCGATCCCCACGTGCAGCCAGCGGCGCGCGCCCTTCTTGATGGTCCCGAACAGGAACACCGCCACCAGCAGGGTCACGCCGACCGTATAGATCGGCACCGCCAGCCGCATCAGCATCTGCGGCGGGGTGATCGCCGCCATCCACATGAATACGAAGGCCACCATGATGTTGCGGATCTGGCCTTCCACCCGCCCCGGGAAGTCGATCCCGGCCGAGTACAGCGTCACCAGGCTGGTGGACAGCAGCAGGAAGATGATCAGCGCCAGCGGGCCGTCGAACACCGTGATGTAGGGGCGTATGCGGCGCCACAGCGAACGTCTTTCGTTGATGCGCATGGCGGTCAGTCCTTGTTGCCAGGCGATTCACCGCCCGGCCTGTGCAAATTGGGCCCGGCGTCCTCGGCCTTGAGCTCTTCCAGCGGCACCGGCTCGGCGTCTTCCTTGGGCACCTTGGTGTCTTCCTTGCCCTTGGGACGCTTGCCGAGCAGGTAGTAGTCGAGCGCCTTGCGCGCGATCGGCGCGGCGATGGCCGCACCGAAGCCGGCGTTTTCAACCACCAGCGCCAGCGCGATGCGCGGCTTGTCGGCCGGCGCGAAGGCCACGTAGAGCGCATTGTCGCGCAGCCGCTCGGAAATCAGCTTGGCGTTGTACTTCTCGCCGCGCTTGAGGCCGACCACCTGCGCGGTACCGGTCTTGCCTGCCGCGAGATACCCGGCGTTGGCGAATGCAATGCGTCCGGTACCGGCGGGTTCGGTATTCACGCCCACCATGGCGCTCTTGACGACGTCGATGTTTTCCGGCTTGAGCGGGATGCGCCCGCTTTCCTTGGGCACCGTCAGGGTGCGCGCGCGGGTAACGCTGTTTTCGACGATCTTGACCAGGTGCGGCTTCATCACCACGCCGTTGTTGGCCAGGATCGACACGGCGTGCGCCAGCTGCAGGATGGTGTAGCTGTTGAAGCCCTGCCCGATACTGATCGAAATGGTGTCGCCGCCCACCCACTTTTGCATCGCCCTGTTTTTCTTGAAGCGTTCGGCCTTCCACTGCTTGGACGGCAGCACGCCGGACTTCTCGTGTTCCAGGTCGATCCCGGTCTTGGAGCCGAAGCCGAACTGCTGCATGAAATCGTGGATGGCGTCGATGCCCATCTCGTTGCCGAGCTGGTAGTAATAGGTATCGCAGGAGGCCACGATCGAATCGTGCAGGGTGACGTAGCCGTGCCCGCCGGGCTTGTCGTCGTTGAATCGGTGCCCGCCGAGCATGAAGAAGCCGGGGTCGGACATGCCGTGATTGGCCGTGCGCCGTCCGGTTTCCAGCGCCGCCAGCGCCATGAAGGGCTTGAAGGTCGAGCCGGGCGGATAGGTGCCGGACAGCGGGCGGTTGACCATCGGCTTGTCAAGCGAGGTATTGAGGTCGTTCCAGCTCTGGCTGTCGATCCCGTCGACGAACAGGTTGGGGTCGAAGCCGGGACGCGACACATACGCCAGCACGTCGCCGGTTTCCGGTTCGATCGCCACCAGGGCGCCGCGGAACTCGCCGAAGGCTTCCTCGATGATCTTCTGCAGCTCGATATCGATCGACAGGATCAGGTTGTTGCCCGGGGTCGCTTCGGTGCGCGACAGGGTCGCCACGGCACGCCCGCCGGCGGTCTTGATGACCTTCTCGTAACCGGTGATGCCGTGCAGCTGGGCCTCGTAGCTCTTTTCCAGCCCTTCCTTGCCGATGTGGGTGGTGCCGTTATAGTTGTTGGCGTCGTCGCGCTCCTCGATCATGGCGGCCTCGCGCTGGTTGACCCGGCCGATGAAGCCGATCACGTGGGAGGCGGTCTCGCCCAGCGGGTACTGGCGGAACAGGCGCGCCTGCACGTCCACGCCGGGAAAGCGGAAGCGCTGGGCGGCAAAGCGCGCGACCTCGTCGTCGGACAGGCGGGTGCGCAGCGGCACGCTCTCGAAATTCTTCGACTCGGCCAGCAGGGTCTTGAAACGCTTGCGGTCCTTCGGCTCGATCTGCACCAGCGTGGCCAGTTCTTCGATCACCGACTCCAGATTGTTCTGCAGCTTGGACGGGGTGATCTCCAGCGTGTAGGCCGAGTAGTTGCGCGCCAGGACGACGCCCTTGCGGTCGACGATCAGCCCGCGCGTGGGCACGATCGGGACGATGGCGATACGGTTGTCCTCGGCCAGCGCGGCATAGTCGTCGTGCTTGATCACCTGCAGCCAGACGAAGCGCGCCACCAGCGCGCCGAAGCAGATGAAGACGAACGCGACCACCGCGGTCAGGCGCATCCGGAACAGGTGGATCTCGCGGTCGCTGTTTTTAAGTTCGGTCATCGTGTAACGCAGTCCCGGTCAGATCGGACGGGTGTGGTCTTTGTCGACCGCGCGCCGTTGCGGCGCCAGCAGCAGCCAGGTGATGATCGGCCACAGTGCGATGGCGACGGCGCTTTCGACGAAATGCAGCCAGCCGGCGAACTGGCCGGAGGCCATGAGGCGCACCAGCACCTGGATGGCCTGGGTCAGCAGCAGCAGCGGGAACACGTGCATCGCCTGGGTCATCACCGGGAACCACAGCACGCGCCGGTGGATCATGATGGCCAGGTAGGACAGCAGCGTATAAGCCAGCGCGTTCTCGCCCAGCAGCGTGGCTTCATGCACGTCCATCAGCAGGCCCATGAAAAAGGCCACGCCGATGCCGACCTTGCGCGGCTGGTGGATACCCCAGAACACCAGCACCAGCGCCACGAAATCGGGCGCACCGATCCAGCGTCCCCACGGCAGCAGATTGAGCATGAAGGCGCAGGCCAGGCTGAAGGCGATGAACAGCGGGCTGACCGGCAGCAGAATGTAGTGGGGACGATTCATCGCGCCTCCTTCGGTGCCGGAGCCGGGGCCGCGGCGGGCACCACCGCCGGCGGGGCCGGCACGAGCGGCTGGGCGCCCTCCTTGATCGGCGCCATTTTCGGCAGATTGCTCTTCTTGCCCACCACCTTGGGCGGCTCCTCGGGAGGACGGGCCGGCACATCCGGCAGCGACATCAGGATCAGCACCTGGCGGTGGCGGTCGATGCCGGCCAGCGGCTGGCATACCACGCCGCCGAAGGCGCCGGCGACGCTGTTCTCAACCCGGATCACCTTGGCCACGGCCAGCCCGGCCGGATACACACCATCCATGCCGGAGGTGATCAAGACGTCGCCGACCTGGATGTCGGCGTTGGGCGCCACAAAGCGCAGGTCCAGCTGGCCGCTCTGGCCGCGTCCATACGCCACGCTGCGCAGGCCGTTACGCAGCACCTGCACCGGAATGGCCTGCTCCTTGTCGGTCAGCAGGGTCACCTCGGCGGTGAACGGGAACACCCGCGTCACCTGCCCCACCACGCCGGAGCCGTCGATCACGGGCAGGCCCAGCTTGACGCCGGCCTGGGTACCGCGGTCGAGCACGATCTTGCGGGTGGATGGATCGCGCGCGTCGTACAGGATCTCGCTCATCATCGACTTGACCGGCACGTGTTCGCGCGCGCCCATCAATTTGCGCAGCTGGACGTTCTCGGCGATCTGGAGCTGGGCCTGCTGGAGGTTTTGCGCAGCCAGCACCTGCTGGGTCTTGAGGTCGCGCACTTCCTTCTGCAGCGACGCCAGCGAGGAAAAGTAGCCGCCCATGCCCATCAGCGCGTCGCGCGGAGCCAGGGCGGCGATCTGGAAGGGGTACAGCACGGTGCCGGCGGCCTGGCGCAGCACGGCCAGCGCGTGCACGCGCGCATCCATCACCAGCAGGGCGATCGATATCAATGCGAAAACCGTCACCTTGACCCGTGCTGGGGCGCCTTGCTTGAAAAGTGGCGGAGGACTGTATTCCATGGAATCCAAAATCGCAGGACGCGGCCAAACGGCGCGCCTGCGCGGTACGTTGGCGCAAACGATGCGTACGCCGGACAGCCCGGTCGCAACCGGGCCGCTCAGCTTACGGCAATCTTACAGCAAGACGACAGGTAAAGATTACTCGTACGAGAAAATCGAGCCGAGTTTGTCCATGCGTTCGAGCGCCATGCCCGAGCCGCGCACCACGCAGGTCAGCGGATCTTCGGCCACCAGCACCGGCAGGCCGGTCTCTTCCATCAGCAGGCGGTCCAGGTCGCGCAGCAGTGCGCCGCCGCCGGTGAGCATCATGCCCTTCTCGGCGATGTCGGCGCCCAGTTCCGGCGGGGTCTGCTCGAGCGCGTTCTTGACGGCCGAGACGATATTGTTGAGCGGGTCGGTCAGCGCTTCCAGGATCTCGTTGGACGAGATGGTGAACGAGCGCGGAATGCCTTCGGACAGGTTGCGGCCCTTGACTTCCATCTCCTTGACTTCGGAGCCCGGGAAGGCCGAGCCGATGGCCTTCTTGATCGCCTCGGCGGTCTGCTCGCCGATCAGCATGCCGTAGTTGCGGCGGATGTAGTTGACGATGGCTTCGTCGAACTTGTCGCCGCCCACGCGCACGGAACCTTTATAGACCATGCCGCCCAGCGAGATGATGCCGACTTCCGTCGTGCCGCCGCCGATGTCGACGACCATCGAGCCGGTCGCCTCGGACACCGGCAGGCCCGCGCCGATCGCGGCCGCCATCGGCTCTTCGATCAGGTAGACCTGCGACGCGCCCGCGCCCAGCGCCGATTCGCGGATCGCGCGGCGCTCGACCTGGGTCGAACCGCACGGCACGCAGATGATGATGCGCGGCGACGGACGGAAGAACTTCGAGTCGTGCACCATGCGGATGAACTGCTTGAGCATCTGCTCGGTGACGGTGAAGTCGGCGATCACGCCGTCTTTCATCGGGCGGATGGCTTCGATATTGCCGGGCACTTTGCCCAGCATCTGCTTGGCTTCCTTGCCCACCGCCTGGATGGTTTTCTTGCCGTTCGGGCCGCCTTCCTGGCGGATCGCCACGACGGAAGGCTCGTCGAGCACGATGCCCAGGCCGCGTACATAAATCAGGGTGTTCGCCGTACCCAGGTCAATGGCCAGGTCGTTCGAGAAGTAGCTGCGTAAAAAACCAAACATGTGTGTCCTGTCGCGCAACCCGGTGCGCCGTATAGTATGAGTATAAATTTGCGGTCTGGAAGACCCATCGCGCACTCGTTCGAGCGCACCGTCATGGCCATTCCGGCAGCGGCGCCGGAGCGCTTTCAGGGCCGACCACGCATTAGCCCGCCATTCTACCTTATAATTTGCCCGCCAAATACGCGAAAACGGTTCATTTAAGCACCCACTACACGGTGAGTTCAACGGTAATAGTAAGCTTTTATCGGCTTTAGCGCGCCGTTGCCATAGTTTCACCATCAGACAACCCCACTACCAACGCGGCCTTTCGCCGCTGCTAATGCCATGTCACTCACACTTTCAGACGTAAAACGCATCGCGCATCTGGCGCAACTCGATATGGACGAGGCCCACGCGGAAACCGCGCTGGGAGAACTGAACGGCATTTTCGCACTGGCCGAGCAAATGCAGGCGGTCGATACGAGCGGCGTGGCGCCGCTGTCGCACCCGCTGGCGGCCAGCCTGGGCGTGCTGCCGCTGCGCCTGCGCGAGGACGAGGTGAGCGAAGCGAACCGCCGCGAGGAATACCAGGCGTGCGCGCCCAAGACCCAGGACGGCCTGTACCTGGTGCCCAAGGTGATCGAATAACCCGCGCCCTTTGACGAACTGACACGACCCATGCATACCAAGACCATCAAGGAGCTGTCCGCGCTCCTGCACGCCAAACAGATTTCCGCCGTCGAGCTCACCCGGCACTACTTGGCGCGCGCGCAGGCGAGCGACCTGAACGCCTTCCTGCACATCGACCCGGCCCTGTCGCTGGCCGAGGCGGCGGCCGCCGATGCGCGCCTGGCCGACGGCAGCGCCGGCCCGCTGACCGGCATCCCGATCGCCCACAAGGACATCTTTGTCACGCGCGGCTGGCGCGCCACCGCCGGCTCCAAGATGCTGGCCAATTACACCAGCCCGTTCGACGCCACCGTGGTCGACCAGTTCGCCCGCGCCGGCATGGTCAGCCTGGGCAAATTGAACTGCGACGAATTCGCCATGGGCTCGTCGAACCAGAACTCGGCCTTCGGCGCGGTCAAGAACCCGTGGGACAAGACGGCCGTTCCGGGCGGCTCCTCGGGCGGCTCGGCCGCCGCGATCGCCGCGCGCCTGGCGCCGGCCGTCACCGCCACCGACACCGGCGGCTCGATCCGCCAGCCGGCCTCGTTCTGCGGCGTCACCGGCATCAAGCCGACCTACGGCCGCGTGTCGCGCTTCGGCATGATCGCCTTCGCCTCCTCGCTCGACCAGGGCGGCCCGATCGCCCAGACGGCCGAAGACTGCGCCATGCTGCTGGGCGAAATGGTCGGCCACGACCCGCGCGACGCCACCAGCCTGACGGCCGAACAGGGCAACGTGCGCGAAGACTTTACCCGTGAGCTCAACACCCCGCTGGCCGGCCTGCGCATCGGCCTGCCGAAAGAGTATTTCGGCGACGGCCTGGCCGCCGACGTCGAACAGGCCGTGCGCGCCGCGCTCGACGAATTCGTCAAGCTGGGCGCCACCCTGGTCGACATCTCGCTGCCGAAAACCAGCCTGTCGATCCCGGTCTACTACATCATCGCCCCGGCCGAAGCCTCGTCCAACCTGTCGCGCTTCGACGGCGTGCGCTACGGCCACCGCGCGGCCGAGTACAAGGACCTGTCGGACATGTACAAGAAGACCCGCGCCGAAGGCTTCGGGCCGGAAGTCCAGCGCCGCATCATGGTCGGCACCTACGTGCTGTGCCACGGCTACTACGACGCCTACTACCTGCAGGCGCAAAAGATCCGCCGCCTGATCGCCGAGGACTTCCAGGGCGCGCTGGGCAGCCAGTGCGACGTCATCATGGGCCCTGTGGCGCCGACCGTGGCCTGGGACCTGGGCGAGAAGACCGACGACCCGGTGGCCAACTACCTGGCCGACATCTTCACCCTGTCGACCAGCCTGGCGGGCCTGCCCGGCATGTCGATTCCGTGCGGGTTCGGCGCCGGCGAAAAGAACGGCAAGCGTCCGGTGGGACTGCAGATCATCGGCAACTACTTCGCCGAAGCCAAGCTGCTGGGCATCGCCCACCAGTACCAGCAGGTGACCGACTGGCACACCCGCGCGCCTGCCGGTATCTAACCAGATAAGAGAGATTCATATGCAATGGGAAGTCGTCATCGGTCTTGAGAACCACGTTCAGCTCACGACCGCATCCAAGATCTTCAGCGGCAGCTCGATCCGCTTCGGCGCCGAACCGAACACCCAGGCCAGCCCGGTCGATCTGGCGCTGCCGGGCGTGCTGCCGGTCATGAACAAGGGCGCGGTCGAACGCGCGATCCGCTTCGGCCTCGCGGTCGGGGCGAAGATCAATCCGCATTCGGTATTCGCGCGCAAGAACTACTTCTACCCCGACCTGCCCAAGGGCTACCAGATCAGCCAGTTCGAAGAACCGGTGGTGATCGGCGGCCAGGTCACGTTCGGCTTTGAAAAGGACGGCAAGTTCGAGACCAAAACGGTCAACCTGACCCGCGCCCACCTCGAAGAAGACGCCGGCAAATCGCTGCACGAAGACTATGCCGGCATGACCGGCATCGATCTGAACCGCGCCGGCACGCCGCTGCTGGAGATCGTGTCCGAGCCGGAGATGCGCAGTTCGGCCGAAGCGGTGGCGTATGCCAAGGCCTTGCATTCGCTGGTGATGTGGCTGGGCGTGTGCGACGGCAATATGCAGGAAGGCTCGTTCCGCTGCGACGTCAACGTCTCGGTGCGTCCGGTCGGCCAGAAGGAATTCGGCACCCGCTGCGAGATCAAGAACCTGAACTCGTTCCGCTTCATGGAAGAAGCGATCGCGTACGAAGTGCGGCGCCAGATCGAGCTGATCGAAGATGGCGGCAAGGTGCAGCAGGCCACGCGTTTGTGGGACCCGGACAAAAAGGAAACCCGCGCCATGCGCAGCAAGGAAGACGCGCAGGACTACCGCTACTTCCCCGACCCCGACCTGCCGCCGCTGGTGATCGGCCAGGACTGGATCGACCGCGTCAAGGCCGACATGCCGGAACTGCCGGGCGCGATGCGCGCGCGTTTCGTGGGCGACTATGCGCTGCCCGAGTACGACAGCCTGATCCTGACCTCGTCGAAGGACATGGCCAATTATTTCGAGGCCGTGGTGGCCAAGGCCGGCAAGGAAAACGCCAAGGCGGCGGCCAACTGGCTGATGGGCGACGTCGCCTCGACCCTGAACCGCGAGAACGTCGACATCGCCGACAGCCCGGTGGAAGCGTCGCAACTGGCCCTGCTGTTAAAGCGCATCGCCGATGGCACCATCTCCAACAAGATCGCCAAGGAAGTGTTCGCGGCGATGTGGGAAGCCAAGTCGGGCGACGAAAACCTGGCCGATGCGATCATCGACCAGAAAGGTCTGCGCCAGATTTCCGATACCGGCGCGCTGGAGAAGATCGTCGACGACGTGATGGCGGCCAACGAGAAGTCGGTCAATGAGTACCGTGCCGGGAAAGAGGCGGCGATCAATGCGCTGATCGGGCAGGCCATGAAGGCTTCGCGCGGCAAGGCCAATCCTGCGCAGTTGACCGAGCTGCTGAAGAAAAAACTGGCGTCGTAAGCCTGGCTCGATCGCGCCACGCCGCCGGACAGGCCGGGGGCGAGGCGCGGCGGGCGCTCAGAACAGGCGCGCGTCGTACATCCACTTGCGCACCATCCTGACCTGCAGCGTGGCGGCGTCCGGATGATCGGGGTTGATCAGCACACAATTTTCTTCCGGAACTACCACTGATGGCACGACCATCAGCGCCGACACGTTCGCTGCCTTCCAGGCGTTGCCGGCCGCCATGCTCGGGAAGCCCCATGGCTGCGCATCCCAGCCCACCGGCGCCTTGTTCAGAACAGTGCGGCGCTGCCACACCGGTGGGGCAATCAGGATCTCGACCAAATAGCGGTTCAGGGGCAGGCCGCCGGTGCGGATGTGCACGAGTGTTTCGAGCACGGTGAGGGCGATCGATTCGCCGGTGTAGACCATCGGCACGCCCTTCGAATTCCAGCGCCCGCCGCTCATGCTCGAGCTGGCGCCGCTCATGTCGTCGGCCGTATAGGCGGGCGTGACGGCCGCGATGCGCCATAGCGTTTTCATGGTAGCAGGATGGCCCGCGGGTGAAAGGGAAGGCGCGCGGGCGCGGCCGGCGCGCCGGACCCGCGCACGACGCGGGCCGCTCGGTTGCGACCCGCAGGCCCCGATCTCATGCGAATGCGCCGGACTCTGCCATAGAAAGCAGGTTGGCCACCAGTTTCTGGCCTTCAATGGTATCCATGTAGGCGGCGGGCCGTTCCGCGCCCAGCGCGGGCTGGGGCAGGTCGAGCCAGCTGCCGAGCCAGCGTGCGGGATCGAAACCGTCCCGGATCGCCTCGACCGGTACCATGTGGCTGACCTGACCGATCAGCGCCTGCAGGCCGATGACGCGTTCCGATTCGTTGGGGGAGAGCATTTCCCCCTTCTGGGCCTTGCGGTGCACGGTGGTGCGCGACAAGCCCACCGTGGCCATGATGTCTTCCTGGGTGCGCCCCATCGCGGCCGACAGTTCACCCACTTCTTTGGCCGAAATGCCGTTGCGAATGCCCTGAATCCGTTCCTGCGGCGGCGCCAGAAACACCCGCACATAGCGCGCGAGCTCAGGCGGTAGCGTGCCCTGGGGCGCGATTGCGGGGTCCATCGAACTCATGACCATCCCTCCCACTTGAAAGTGGATTGTATTCCACTTGGGAGTGCTGCGCAAAAGCTGGGCGGCGGCCGGGCGTGCCGCCGCCGAGCATTTAAATCCCGTAGCGTGTGCGGTACGCTGCCACGGCATCCTTGTACTGCGCCAGCTCCGGCTCGCCCTGGATATAGCTGAACAGATCGTCCAGATTCCCGATCGAGACCACGGGAATGCCGAACTCGCGGCTCACTTCCTGCACCGCCGAATTGGCCGACAGCTCGCCATCCTTGCCCGAACGCTCCATGCGGTCCAGCGCGATCAGCACGGCGCACGGCTCGGCGCCGGCGGCGCGGATCATCTGCACCGACTCGCGCACCGAGGTGCCGGCCGAGACCACGTCGTCGATGATGACCACCTTGCCCTTGAGCTTGGCGCCGACGATGGTGCCGCCCTCGCCATGGTCCTTGGCTTCCTTGCGGTTGAACGCGAACGAGACGTCGCGCCCCTTGCCGGCCAGCGCCACCGCGGTGGCCGAGGCCAGCGTGATGCCCTTGTAGGCAGGCCCGAACAGCATGTCGAATTCGACGCCGGAATCGAGCAGGGTCTGGGCGTAGAACTGCGCCAGCTGGCCCAGGGTGGCGCCATCGTGGAACAGGCCCGCATTGAAGAAATACGGCGACTGGCGCCCCGCCTTGGTGGTGAACTCGCCGAAGCGCAATACGCCCGTGGACACCGAAAAAGCGATAAACTGCTGACGCAAAGTATTCACAACCACCCCTTAGCCCGATATTGAAAGTGGCGTTATTTTACGCCACCCTCCCCCTCGAAACCATGCCAAGAATAATTTCCGCTAACCTCAACGGTATCCGCTCCGCCCACAAAAAGGGTTTTTTCAACTGGATGGCGACCCAAACCGCCGACTTTGTCTGCGTGCAGGAATTGAAGGCGCAGCACGCCGACATGACGGAGGAATTCCTTTCCCCGGGCGGCTATCACGGCCACTTCCATTACGCGGAAAAGAAAGGATATTCGGGCACGGGCATCTACAGCCGCCAGAAACCGGACGCGGTGCGCACCGGCTTCGGCTGCCCCGAATTCGATGCCGAAGGCCGCTACGTACAGGCCGATTTCGGCAAGCTGTCGGTCATCTCGGTCTACTGCCCGTCCGGCTCGTCCTCGCCGGAGCGCCAGGAAGCCAAATTCCGCTTTATGGAAGTGTTCCTGCCGCACTTGATCGAGCTGAAAGCGGAAGGCCGCGAAGTCGTCATCTGTGGCGACTGGAACATTGCCCACCAGGAAATCGACCTGAAGAACTGGAAAGGCAATATGAAAAATTCCGGTTTCCTGCCGGAAGAACGCGCCTGGCTGACCCGGGTGTTCGATGAACTGGGCTATGTGGATGTGCATCGCGGGATCGACAAGCGCCCCGAGCAGTACACCTGGTGGAGCAACCGCGGCCAGGCCTACGCCAAGAACGTCGGGTGGCGCATCGATTACCACGTTGCAACGCCAGGCATCGCCGCCGCCGCCAAGGCGGTGTCGGTCTACAAGGATGAGCGCTTTTCCGATCACGCCCCGCTGATCATCGATTACGCCTTATAAGGCGAGCCCCAATGCCTTCGGGTGCAACTTGCCCGGACACTGGTTGGTACATCGAAGCAGGTTCAGACATAATCCTTAATAAAGTCGAAATAGGCGCGAAGACCATGAGCGGAGTGGCGCAGGACTGATCGCTTGATCTTCGCGATTCTGATCACGTATTCTTTCAGCGTCAGATCGTTGATCTTGCCGATACGGCTATCGCCAAGCTCGACGCAGGACTCGACAATGCCACCAATCAGCGGGTGGTTTGAAACCTGCTCGTTCTTGGCGAAACCATAGTGATGCCTCATGGCAATCACAGCATTATCCAAGCCGAAAGCGCACAACTGGTCGGTCAACTCGGGATGCTTCTGGTATTGGGCCTTAAGCCGGACCTCGATATCCCGGCAGACGTCGAGATGGGCATCATCGTTAAAATCCATCAAACTCTTTCACTATCAATGCGCCGCAGCCAATACGGCTCAACTTGTAATTCCCATTCCCTCGGCAGGGATGAAAGGTATCAATCCTTTGTCGAAGGCCAGGCGCTGCAGCTCCAGCGGGGCATGGCGAATATCGATTGTGATGCCGTTGACCTGCAGCATCCACACCAGCGGATTGTCGGCCAAGCGGCTTGGCAGCGTCCATTCCGGCGAAAACTGCTCCATGCCGAGCAGATCGCGGATTTCTTTGGATTTGTTTTGTCCGGTGCTCTCGGCGATTCCAAAAAACGCATAAATCAACTTCGGCTTGCAATGCGGCGTTTGCGTCAGGTCGTAGAGAAAATTGGCATGACCGACCGCATGGACGGCCGCCGCTGCCCAGACATTCTCCTTGCCTCTCAGCAAGGGGGAGGGCCGTTTCCGCGCCAACGCACCCAGCACATGCGAAATCATCTGTCGATATTCCGCATTCAAGTGCTGAGCGCAAAAGGCATCGGTGAGCGCGGTGATGGCAGAAAATTTTTCCATCATCAGCTTAGGAATTTTTTCGGTCGTGTTCATGGCGTCACTGGGGCAATAAAACGGCCATTCTCCCTCATCCCGCGCCGTAAATAAAGCCCGCGCGCGCGCTGGTAAAGCTGCGCCGCTCACCGCTGAGCGGATCGTCGAACGCGATCGCACGCGCCAGCAGCTTGAGCGGCCGGGCAAAATCGTCCTGCCCCGCCGGCAGCGCCACCGGGTAAAACGTATCGTTGAGAATCGGCGCGCCCAGCGCCGCCATGTGCACCCGCAACTGGTGCTTGCGGCCGGTGTGCGGCTGCAGGCGGTACAGCGCCTGTCCGCCCTGCCGGCCGATCACATCGACCAGGGTCTCGGCGTTGGGTTCCCCCGCCTCTTCGCGCATCAGGAAAAAACTGTCGCCCTCGACCATCCTGCTGCGGTAGGTGAAAGGGAAGGCGCGGCCCGGCATGGGCCCTGCCAGCGCTTCGTAGGTCTTGAGCACGCTGCGCTTCTGGAACAGGGACTGGTAGGCGCCGCGGCTGTCGGCCCGGCGCGAGAAGATGACCACGCCGGCCGTCTCGCGGTCGAGCCGGTGGATCGGCGTCAGCGTGGCTTCGCCGAAATGGCGCTTCAGGCGCGTGAGCAGGGTTTCCTGGACGAAGCGCCCGCCCGGGGTCATCGGCAGGAAATGCGGCTTGTCGACCACCACCAGATGCGCGTCGGCGAACAGGATGTGCTCGGCAAACGGAATCGGCGGCTCGGCCTCCACTTCGCGGTAGTACCACAGGCGCATGCCGCGCCGCAGCGCCGAATCCGCCGCCAGCACGTGGCCGCCGCCGTCGACCACGTGGCCGCGCGCGATGCGGGCCAGCCAGGACGCTTCTGAAATGGCCGGGAAGGTTTTGACGAGAAACGGCAGCAGCGGCCCGGCCACATCGTGGGGCAGCCACAGATAGCTCGGCGCCACGCCGTCGCGCAGGGGCAGCGGCATGAAGGCGTTGGCGTCGGCCTGTCGTCCCATCCTTACTGCAGGGCGGCGGTGCGGTACGGCGGCAAGCGTTCCGCCGAGGTGCCCTTGCTCTTCGCATACAGCGGCAGCAGCACGTCCATGTGGTTCTGGATCTGCTTGATGCGCTCGGCGCCGGCCGGGTGGGTGGACATGAATTCCATCGGCTGGGCCTTGTTGAGCGAGGCCATCTTTTGCCACAGCGCCACGCCGGCGCGCGGGTCGTAGCCGGCGCGGGCGGCCAGGTCGAGCCCGATCAGGTCGGCCTCGCGCTCGTCGTCGCGCGAATACTTGAGCGAGGCGAACTGGGCGCCGTACTGCGCCACCGTGTCCGTGAGGCGCGGGTCGACCCCGAGCCATGCCGACAGCGCCGCGCCACCGAGGCGCGCAACGACGTTGGTTCCCATTGTCTTGCCCATCTGCTCGCGGCTGTGCTCGCGCAGCGCGTGGGCGATCTCGTGGCCCATCACGGCGGCCACTTCATCGTCGGTAAGCTTGAGCTCGGTAAGAATGCCACTGTAGAAGGCGATTTTTCCACCCGGCATACAAAACGCGTTGACCTGCTTGGAACCGAGCAGGTTGACTTGCCAGTCCCACTTGGCGGCGGCCGGATTCCAGCGCGTGGTGTACGGAATGATGCGCTTGGCGATGGTGCGCAGGCGCACCGTTTGCGGATGGCTGGCCGGTGCCAGCGCGTCCTGCGCCTGGGCTTTTTGCATCAGCGCGGTGTACTGCTGCAGCGCCTGGGCTTCCATCTGCTCGGACGGGGCCAGCATGCGCCAGCGCGACATGGGGCGCACGGCAATGCCGTCCTGGACTTCCTTCGGCGGTTCCTTGGCGGGGCTGGCGCCCACGCAGGCGCACAGCGAGGCCAGTACCGCCCACTGTTTGAGTTTCATGATCGAATTCCCTGGTGCGGTTTTGATAACACCATCATCGCAGGAAATGCTGCGGTGGCGCACACAATATATTTACGTTCGGCCGTTCCTGGCTTTTTTGCGCAGCCGGAATACCGCCAGGCTGCCGCGCAGATTGGGCAGGAAGGTGACCGGCTTGCCGTCGGCCAGCGCCACGCGTTCGAGCACTTCGAGTCCGCATTCGGCCGCCAGTTCCTCGAAATCGTAGATGGTCGCGCAGCGCACGTTGGGGGTGTCGTACCACTGGTAGGGCAGCGACTTGGACACCGGCATGCGTCCGCGCGCCAGGGCCACACGGTGCGGCCAGTAGGCGAAGTTGGGGAAGGAGACGATGGCCTCGTTGCCAACCCGGACGATATCGCGCAGCAGCACTTCGACATGCTTCATCATCTGCAGGGAGTTCAGGCACAGCACCGTGTCGAAGGCGTTGTCGCCAAACAGGGACAGGCCCTGCTCCATGTCGTGCTGGATCACGTTGATGCCGCGCTGGCTGCTTTTGAGCAGTTCGTCGTCGGCGATCTCGATGCCGTAGCCGCTGCACTGCTTGCCGCTCTGGAGGTAGCGCAGCATGGCGCCGTCGCCGCAGCCGACGTCGAGCACATGCGACTTTTCCGCCACCCAGTGGGCGATGAAGGCCAGGTCGGGGCGCAGGCTGAACAGGTCTTCGAATTTCATGCGCCGCTCCTGGCAATGATGTCCGCGGCGATGCGCTCGTAGTAGGAACGCACCATGTTCATATAGCGCGCGTCTTCCAGCAGGAAGGCGTCGTGGCCGTGGCGCGAGTCGACTTCGGCGTATGTTACGTCGCGCCGGTTCGATACCAGCGCCTGCACGATCTCGCGGCTGTTGGCCGGCGAGAAGCGCCAGTCGGTGGTGAAGGACGCGACGAAAAAGCGCGCACGCGTGCCGGCCAGGGCGCGCGTGAGGTCGCCGCCGTGGGTGCGCGCCGGGTCGAAGTAGTCGAGCACCTTGGTGATCAGCAGGTAGGTATTGGCGTCGAAGTATTCGGAGAACTTGTCGCCCTGGTAGCGCAGGTAGGACTCGATCTCGAAGTCGATCCCGTAGCCGAACTTGTAGTCGTCGGCGTTGCGCAGCTTGCGCCCGAACTTGGCGGCCATGTCGTCGTTCGACTGGTAGGTGATGTGGCCGATCATGCGCGCCACGCGCAGGCCGTTTTTCGGCACCACGCCGTGTTCGTAGAAGTCGCCGCCGCGGTAGTCCGGGTCCGACAGGATGGCCTGGCGGGCGACGTCGTTGAAGGCGATGTTCTGGGCCGACAGCTTGGCGGTGGAGGCGATCACCAGGCAGTGGCGCAGGCGGTCGGGATACATGATGCTCCACGCCAGCGCCTGCATGCCGCCCAGCGAGCCGCCCATGACGGCGGCGAACTGGCTGATGCCCAGCGCGTCGGCCAGGCGCGCCTGGGAGTTGACCCAGTCTTCCACCGTGACGACCGGGAAGGCGGCGCCGTAGGGTTTGCCGGTGGCCGGGTTGGCGTGCATCGGCCCGGTCGAGCCGAAGCAGGATCCGAGATTGTTGATGCCGATGACGAAGAAGCGGTCGGTGTCGACCGGCTTGCCGGGGCCGACCATGTTGTTCCACCAGCCGGTGTCGCGGGTGTCGTTTTCGTAGCGCCCGGCCACGTGGTGCGAGGCGTTGAGCGCGTGGCAGATCAGCACCGCGTTGGACTTGTCGGCGTTGAGCGTGCCATAGGTTTCATACACCAGCGTGTAATCGGCCAGCGAGGCGCCGCCCTGCAATTGCAAGGGCTCGGCGAACCGCAAGGACTGCGGCGTGACTATTCCAATAGATCCCATTCAGACTCTTAAAAGTGTTCAGATCACCTGCAGCTGGGCGACCGCTTCTGCGATGGCTTGCGGTTCCATGCTGCGCAGGATTTTGCGCGTATGCGGCGTGATGGTGGTCAGGTCGCTGCCGAGTATCTCCTGCTTGACCGACAGCAGCTGGGCCGGGTGCATGGAAAACTCGCGCAGCCCCATCCCCAGCAGCAGGCGGGTCAGCTTGATATCGCCGGCCATCTCGCCGCACACGGCTACGTCGATGCCGGCCTTTTTGCCCGCCATGATGGTCATGGCGATCAGCTGCAAAATGGCCGGATGCAGTGGATTGTACAGGTGCGCGACCTCGTAATCGACCCGGTCGATCGCCAGGGTGTACTGAATCAGGTCGTTGGTGCCGATCGACAGGAAGTCCAGGCGCTTGACGAACATCGGCAGCGCCAGCGCGGCGGCGGGGATTTCGATCATCGCGCCGACGTCGATGTTGGCGTCGTATTTGTGGCCGGCGTCGCGCAGCTGGGCCTTGGCCTGCTCGATCATGGCCAGCGACTGGTCGATCTCGAAGGCGTGCGCCAGCATCGGGATCAGCAGGCGCACCTTGCCGTAGGCGGAGGCGCGCAGGATGGCGCGCAGCTGGGTGAGGAACAGCTGCGGCTCGGCCAGGCAGTAGCGGATCGCGCGCAGGCCCAGGGCCGGATTGAGGGCGTTGTGTTCGGTCTGGTCGAGCGGCTTGTCGGCGCCGATGTCGAGCGTGCGGATGGTGACCGGGCGGCCCTTCATGGCCAGCACGGTGTTGCGGTAGGCTTCGAACTGTTCGTCCTCGCTCGGCATGGTGTGGGGGTGGCTGCCGGCGCGGCCCATGAACAGGAACTCGGAGCGGAACAGGCCGACGCCCTCGGCGCCCTGCTCGAGCGCGTGTTCGCAATCGTCGGGCAGCTCGATATTGGCCAGCATCTGCACCGGCGTGCCGTCGCGCGTGATGGCACGGGTCTTCTTCAGCTTGAGCAGCTTCTTGCGCGCCTTGAGCATGGCGGCCTGGCGCACCCGGTACTGCTCCAGCACCAGCGGGCTGGGGTTGGCGATCACCACCCCGGCGTCGCCGTCGATGATGACCCAGTCGTCCTGCTCGATCAGCTGGGACGCTTGCGACATGCCCACCGCGGCCGGGATATCCAGGCTGCGCGCGACGATCGCCGTGTGCGAGTTCTGCCCGCCGACGTCGGTCACGAAGCCGATGAAGGAGCGGTCGCGGAACTGCAGCATGTCGGCCGGCGAGATGTCGTGCGCGACCACGATCATCTGCGGCTGGTATTCGTCGTCGGCCAGCTTGGCCGGGGCCAGCTGGGCGGTCCCCATCAGCACCTTGAGCACGCGTTCGGCCACCTGCTGGATGTCGGCCTTGCGCTCGCGCAGGTAGAGGTCTTCGATCTCGTCGAACTGCGCCGACAGTTCGTCGATCTGGGTGACCAGCGCCCATTCGGCGTTGTAATGGCGGGTGCGGATGATGTCGAGCGGCGCTTCCGAAATCATCGGGTCCGACAGGATCAGCGCGTGCACGTCGATGAAGGCGCCCAGTTCGGTCGGGGCATCCTTGGGCAGGTCGGTCCACAGGTTCTGCAGGTCGCGGTGCACGGTGGCGATGGCGTACTGCAGGCGCTGCACTTCGGCTTCGAGCTGCTCTTCGGGCACCAGGTAGTGCTTGACGTCGAGCGCGGCGGGCGTCAGCAGGTGCGCGCGGCCGATGGCGATGCCGCGCGAGACCGGGATACCGTGGAGCGTAAACGATGCCATTGACAGTCCTGGGTGGGTTCGGCTGGTGGTGCGGTCCAGCGGCATTACTCGCCTTCGCCGAACTTGTCGTTCACCAGCGCGGCGAGCGCCTCGACACACTCCTGTTCATCGGTGCCGTCGGCTTCCAGGGTGACCTTGGCGCCTTTGCCGGCGGCCAGCATCATCACGCCCATGATCGACTTGGCGTTGATCCGGCGCGCGTTGCGCGTGAGCCAGACGTCGCTTTGGTATTTGGCCGCCAGCTGGGTGAACTTGGCGGAGGCGCGCGCATGCAGGCCCAGTTTGTTGCTAATTTCGAGATCTCGTTGAATCATATTCTTGTCGTCTTTGTCGCAATCCACACCAATCCGGCATCTACCGCAGCCGCCGCGCGCGGCCTCCGTGCGGCCGCGCCCCTGTTACGCCGGACCCACGCGGATCCGGTTGTCGACCCTGACGGCGCCGCTCTGGGCGCCCGCCAGGGCCATTTCCACCACCACGTCGAGCGTGTCGCTCCGGTAGGTAATGGCGCGCAGCAGCATCGGCAGGCTGATGCCGGCGATGACTTCCACGTGGCCGGCGTCGGCCAACACGTTGCAGCAATTGGCCGGCGTGCCGCCCTTGATGTCGGTGATGACCAGCACGCCGGAGCCGTCGTCCAGCCGGGCGATGGCCTGCCGGGCCAGATCGTTCACCTGGGCCAGGTCCTGGTCGGCGGTGACATCGATCGCTTCGAGCCGCTCGGTCGGCGCACGGAACACGTGCGCCACGGCCGCCATGAACGCCTGCCCCAGCGGAGCATGCGTCATTAACAAAATGCCTACCATATGCCTTACCTTGCCCCGGTTTGCTCTTCCAGCGCGTCGATGAACATCGCCGCGACGTCGAATCCACTCTGGTCAGTAATTTCCTGGAAACAGGTGGGGCTGGTGACGTTTACTTCGGTCAAGAAATCGCCGATCACGTCTAATCCTACCAGCAACAGCCCCCGGGCCGCCAGTAGCGGACCGATCGCCTCGGCAATATGGCGGTCGCGCGCGCTCAATGGCTGGGCCACGCCGAGTCCGCCGGCGGCCAGGTTGCCGCGCACTTCGTTGCCCTGCGGGATGCGCGCCAGCGCGAACGGCACCGGCTTGCCGTTGATCACCAGGATGCGCTTGTCGCCCTTGGCGATGGCGGGAATGTAGCGCTGGGCCATGATGGTGCGCGCGCCGTTGCCGCTCAGGGTTTCGATCACCGAACCGAGGTTCATGCCGTCGCTGCCAACCCGGAAAATGCCGCTGCCGCCCATGCCGTCGAGCGGCTTGAAGATGACGTCGCCATGTTTGGCGTGAAAGTCCTTGAGCTTGCCGGCGTCCGACGACACCATGGTCGGCGAAGTGAATTCGCTGAACTGGGCAATGGCCAGCTTTTCGTTGTGGTCGCGGATCGCCGACGGCTTGTTGAACACCTTGGCGCCCTGCTGCTCGGCCAGCTGCAACAGGTAGGTGTCGTAGACATATTCCATATCGAACGGCGGGTCCTTGCGCTCGATGACGGCGTCGAATTCGGACAGCAGCATGCTGGCCTTGGGCGCGGCGGTATACCAGTCATCGGCGTTGCCGGTCAGGGTGATGTGGGCGATATCGGCCCGCACGATCCCCTCTTCGAGCACCAGGCCGGACGGCTCGAAGGCGTAGATCTCATGGCCGCGCCGGGCCGCCTCGCGCATCATGGCGAAGGTGGAATCCTTGTACGTCTTGAAGCCTGCCAGCGGGTCGGCGAGGAAAGCGATTTTCATGGGCGCATCCTGAGGGGGTAATGCTCGATTTTAGCTGGAAACGCAACAACGCGCCCTGAGCAGGCCGCCAGGGCGGAAATCAGTACACCTCGGGATTCGGATCGGTGCGTTCCATTTCCAGCGAGGCGGCCAGCAATCCCAGCCGCGCCACCACGCCATACACGTAGAAGCGGTTCGGCGCCGCCGTGCCGGGCTTGGCTTTCAGGTCCGGTACCGCGTGCTGCTGGGCGAACGCCAGCGGCACGTACTGCGAGCCGGGCGCGTTGAGGTTCTGGTCGATCCCGCGCTCGGCGTGGATGCGGTAGAAGCCGCCCACCACGTAGCGGTCGATCATGTACACCACCGGCTCGGCCACCGCATCCTTGATGCTCTCGTAGGTCGGCACGCCTTCCTGGATGATGACGTCGCTCACTTCCACGCCATCCTTGATCACCGACATCTTGTTGCGCTGCTTGCGGTTCAGGTCTTTCAGCTCGCTGGCATCCTTGACCGTCATGATGCCCATGCCGTAGGTGCCGGCGTCCGGCTTGACGATCACGAACGGTTTCTGCTCCTTGATGCCGTATTCCTTGTACTTTTTCTTGATCTTGGCCAGCAGCATGGTGACATTGTCGGACAGGCATTCCAGCCCCTGATCCTCCTGGAAATTGATCTCGCCGCATTTCGCGTGGAAGGGATTGATCATCCACGGATCGATGTCGATCAGCTTGCCGAACTTCTTGGCCACTTCGTCATAGGCGTTGAAGTGGTTGTTCTTGCGGCGGATCGCCCAGCCGGCGTGCAATGGCGGCAGCAGCGACTGTTCGTGGATGTTTTCGAGGATCGACGGGATCCCGGCCGACAGGTCGTTGTTCAGCAGGATCGTGCACGGATCGAAATCCTTCAGGCCGACGCGGCGTCCGTTGGCCGAGCGCACCAGCGGTTCGACCACCAGCATATTGCCGTCAGGCAGCGCCAGCGGCGTGGGCTGGGTGACGTCCGGCGACAGCGAGCCCAGGCGAACGTGCAGGCCGGTCTGGCGGAAGATCTGCATCAGGCGCTGGACGTTTTGCAGGTAAAACGGGTTGCGGGTATGGCTTTCCGGAATCAGCAGCAGATTGCGCGCGTCCGGACAATACTTGTCGATGGCCGCCATGGCCGCCTGCACCGCCAGCGGCAACATTTCCGTGTTCAGGTTATTGAAGCCGCCGGGGAACAGATTGGTGTCGACCGGCGCCAGCTTGTAGCCGGCATTGCGCAGGTCCACCGAGCAGTAAAACGGCGGCGTGTGCTCCTGCCACTCCAGGCGGAACCAGCGCTCGATGGCGGGGGTGGCCTCGAGAATTTTCTTTTCGAGGTCGAGCAAGGGACCGGTCAGGGCTGTAACGAGGTGCGGAACCATGGTGGAACGTCCTTCAGGGGGCAGTATTGTTTCTATTTATTGAACAGGGTAAATGGGGGCGGCTTGCCCCATTTTAAAGCGCGATCGCCTCCAAGCGCAAAAAGGCGCCACGAGGGCGCCTTTTTGACTGCGGACGGTAACCGCGAATTACGAGTGGTAAGCCGACTCGCCGTGGCTGGCGATGTCCAGGCCTTCGCGTTCTTCTTCTTCCGGAACGCGCAGACCGATGACGACGTCAACCAGCTTGTAGGCAATGAAGGAAACCACTGCCGACCAGATGATGGTGATGCCCACGGCTTGCGCCTGGACCCACACCTGCGAAGCGATCGAGTACGGATCGGCCGACATCTTGTTGGTGACGTAGTCGAAGATGCCCTGGCCGCCGAGCGACGGAGCGGCGAACACGCCGGTCAGCAGCGCACCCAGGATACCGCCGACGCCGTGCACGCCGAACACGTCGAGCGAATCGTCCGCGCCGATCAGGCGTTTGAGGCCGTTCACGCCCCACAGGCAGACCACGCCGGCCAGCAGGCCGATGACCAGTGCGCCCATCGGACCGACGAAACCGCAGGCGGGGGTGATGGCAACCAGGCCGGCAACTGCGCCGGAGGCGGCGCCCAGCATCGAAGGCTTGCCTTTGGTCATCCACTCGCCGAATACCCACGACAGGGTGGCGCAAGCGGTGGCCAGCAGGGTGTTGATGAAGGCCAGGGCGGCGATGTCGCCCGCTTCCAGTGCCGAACCGGCGTTGAAACCGAACCAGCCCACCCACAGCAGCGATGCGCCGATCATGGTCATGGTCAGCGAGTGCGGAGCCATCGATTCCTTGCCGTAGCCGACGCGCTTGCCGATCAGGATGGCGCCGACCAGGCCGGCGATGGCGGCGTTGATGTGCACCACGGTGCCGCCGGCGAAGTCCAGCGCGCCTTTCTGGAACAGGAAGCCGGCTTTGGCGGTTTCGGCGGCAGCCGTGGCGGCGGTGACCGCGTCAGGACCGGTCCAGAACCAGACCATGTGGGCCACCGGCAGGTAGCCGAAGGTGAACCACAAGACCATGAAGGCCAGCACGGCGGTGAACTTGACGCGCTCGGCAAAGGCGCCGACGATCAGGCCGCAGGTGATGGCGGCAAACGTGCCCTGGAAGGCCACGTAGATGAACTCGGGAATGACGACGCCCTTGCTCCACGTTGCCGCATAGGTGAAGGCGCCCTTCTGCGCATCCCAGATGCCGGACAGGAAGGCGCGGTCGAACTTGCCGATGAACGCGTTGCCTTCGGTGAATGCCAGCGAGTAGCCGTACACGCACCACAGCACGATGATCAGGGCGAACACCATGAACACCTGCATCAGCACGGACAGCATGTTCTTGCTGCGCACCAGGCCGCCGTAGAACAGGGCCAGGCCGGGAATGGTCATCAGGATGACCAGCAGGGTGGCGACGAACATCCAGGCGGTGTCGCCTTTTTGCGGGGTCGGCGCGGCGGCGGGCGCGGCGGCCGGTGCCGGTGCGGCGGCAGCTGCGGCTGGCGCCGCTTCAGGTGCCGGCGCGGCAACGGCCGCGGCAGGCGCGGCCGCTGGCGCGGTGACAGCGGCGGAGGCCGCTACCTCAGGTTTTGGAGCGTCCTGTGCCGAAGCCGGCAGGGCGCCGCCGATGGCCAGCAGTACTGCCGCCCCGGCCAGCCATTTGGTGATAGCTTTTTTCATTTCAGTGATCCCCTTAAAGTGCTTCGTTGCCGGTTTCGCCGGTACGGATACGCACGACCTGTTCCAGGTTATAGACAAAGATTTTCCCGTCGCCGATCTTGCCGGTGCGGGCGGCGTTTTCAATCGCTTCGATGGCCTGCTCGACGATGGCGTCGTCCACGGCCGCTTCGATCTTGGTTTTAGGCAGGAAGTCGACCACGTACTCGGCACCACGATACAGCTCGGTGTGGCCTTTCTGCCGGCCGAAACCCTTCACTTCGGTCACGGTAATGCCCTGCACATTAATGGCCGACAGCGCTTCGCGCACTTCATCGAGCTTGAAGGGTTTGATGATGGCGGTAATGAGTTTCATGCCTTGCCTCGCTTAGAAAGTTTTGGAGATGGCCAGCACAGCGCGCGATTTTGCCAGATCCTTGTTGCCGACCGGGCTGAAATAAGCGTCGGTGTCGGCCTTGATGAAGGCCAGCGATACCGAGGCGAAGCCGACATCTTTGGTCACGCCGATCTTGTAGTCCGTGTAGGAGGCAGCACCGTTATGCGCCACGCGCTGGCGGCCGGCGTGCAGGTTCAGCACCAGGCCGGCGGCGATGTCGATGTTGGCGCCCACGTCCAGGTAGCCGCTGTTCTTGCTGTCGACGAAGCCGAACAGGTTCGTGGTCGAGTGCGAGTACTTGACGTACGCAGGACCGTAGCCCACTTGGCCATACAGTTCGAAGGTGTTGGCGCTTGGCGTGAGCTCGTTCGATGGGTAGAAGTAGTACAGGCCGCCGACGTCGTAGCTGAAGCCGCCGCCGATGTCGCCGCGCTTGCCGCCGTACAGGTCGATTTCAACGTTGCTGTCGCCGCCCACGTCCTTGACCCACTTGATGGTCGATGCCCAGGCACCCGCATAGAAACCGGTCGGGTTGTTGACATAATCGACACCGCCCTGCAGCGCAGGCTTCAGACGGCTCTGGGAAATACCGCGGTAACGGTATTCGCTGGTGACAGCGGCATTGAAGCTCACTTCATTGTTTGGCTTGGCAGCTTCTTGAGCGAAGGCGGCTGGCGCGCCGATGGTGCCCAGGGTCAGGGTCAGGGCAGCAGCAAAAGACAATTTGGTGGTCAGATTTTTCATGGATGGTTTCCCTCTTGGTTTCAGCTTATTGTGCAGTTGCGGTTTAAAATTGATGCCTGTGGCTAGTATCAGCTACCGTTCTGTTAGCAGAAGTCGTGCCAGGGAACTAATTGCTACTTGCCAACTTGTATTTTGCGGCGTCCGCCGCCATCTGCAAAGCGAACAATTAAGCGTGATGATGGTGCGCACGTGCCCGAACACTGGGCGCGCGCACCAAAACAATGCAATCATCGCACCGATTAGGTGCAATTATGACCGAGGATGAACCACGATGGACATGAACAGCTTTTTTAATGATCTGCAAAGCAAGATCAATCAGGCCATCGAAAGCTCGCCGGCCAAGGATATCGAAAAAAACGTGAAAGCCATGATGACCCAGGGCTTTTCCAAGCTCGACCTGGTCACCCGCGAGGAATTCGACATCCAGAACCAGGTGCTGGCCAAGACCCGCGCCAAGCTCGAGGCGCTGGAGCAGAAGGTGGCGGCGCTGGAAGAGCGCCTGGCCTCCGGCAATGTGCCGCGTTAGTATCCTGAGCTGCCAGTTCTAAGACGGCTGCACTGTTGTATGGCTGCCCTGCACCGCGCCGGGGCGTGGGCGATACCTGGGCATTGCGCGCCGCGTCCCTGACTACTGCACAGTTGCGCGCAAACGGACAGCTGGCCGCGTAACGGTTTATACCGTTAGCGCGCCTTCGATGGAATCGTCGAGGGTGACGCCAATCGCCGCGCCAACCATCATCTTGGCGCCGGCGATGGCGTTGCCATGCTTGCTGTCCCAGTAGTAGCTGAACGAGGGCGTCACCTTGATGACGGTAATGCGTGGATCGTTCTCGCCTTCGGTAAACCAGGTCTTCAGCACGAAGCTCCACAGCTCATGGATTTTGGCCTCGTCGCGCGACACGGTGGCGATTCCCTTCAGATGCAGAAATTCGGCATGCTTCGATCCCTTGAAGAATAGTTCCACCGCCGGATTGGCTTCCAGCTCCTGATTCTTGTGGCTGTCCGCAGCGCTCATGAACCACAGATTGCCGGCATTGTCGACCTGGAGCACGTTCATCGGACGCGCATCTGCCGTGCCGTTGTTGCGGTCGAAGGTGCAGAAGAAGCAGGTTTCGGCCGCCTTGACGATGTCCTTGAGTTTCTTGACCGCCTCGGCGCCGGCAAGATCCTGGTGCTTGTTTCCTGGTTGCTGCAGATTGATGGAATCCATGATAGCTCTCCCGATGCCCTATACAGATACTAAGCGAATCCTGCGCCGGCGTTTGTGGGTCATTTAACCCAAAACCGCGGGACACCAATCCCGACTGGCGCATCGGACAAAAATTTTTCGTTCGATGTCACGAACTGGACTGGCGCCGCCGGCAGGAATGCAAGTACCGCCCAAGGCGGCGAACTAACGCTCCTCTTACACCAGCGCCATTGAAGTTCCCGCTGCCGCGGCCAAGAATGAAATGTCGATCGTCTGGCACATATGGAGGGGATCATGAGTGAGCAGGAGAACATTAATCTGGTGAAGCAGTGCTACCAGGCCTTCTTGAACGGAGAGTCCGCACAGCTACTGAACTACATGGCGGAAAGCATTGATTGGGAATTGCCCGCGGTGGAGGGCATTCCTTTCACTGGCAAGCGCCAGGGTCGCGCCGCGGTCGCCGAGTTTTTCCGCTTGGTGAACGAGTTGCAGGAAGTGCGCGAATTCCGGCCCATCGAGTTCATCGCGCAGGGCGATTGTGTTGTGGTGACCGGGCATTATGAGTGGACGGTCAAGGCGACGCGAGCTGCGTTCGAGTGCGACTGGTGCCATGTGTTCCACATCGCACGCGGCCAAATTGCAAAGCTGACGGAGTTCACCGACACCCATAAGGCCGAGCTGGCCTATCGGTCATAGGCTCGCTACCGATCAACGGCTTGATAGCCGTCTACCGGCGGCCTCCACGACGCAGGAACCGGGCGCAAGCGCGCCATTTGCCACTGCGCGTGCTGCAAATATTCCTTGGCGATTTCGTTGACGAGTTCCTGCGACGCGCCCGCGTCCATACTTAACAACGCCGATATCGGCATCCCGCGCTGCCGGGCAAACCCGACGGCGCATCGATAGCCATCGACGTCCTCCAGGGCGGCCCTGAGCATCGGGTCGCGCCACATATGATCGAGTTCCTCCAGCAAGGACGCCCGCCCGTCCTGTGGATGGAACATGTCGTTGACGCGCATCCTGGCCCTGACGAGGTAGCCATCCGGATCGCCTATCTCGAAGTATTTGAAACTCCACAGGAAGGATGACCAATATTCGTCCTGCACCATTACATCGAGCAGGGAAACCGATCCGCCTTCGAGGATGATGTCTTGACACCGGACACCCTGTTCGGCGACAAGTTGCTTGAGCAAGTCGTTCGCCTCGATGGAGGAAATGATGCCCTGCGAAAGCCTGCGGTTGGCAAGATAATGCCGGCGGGTTCCCTTCAGCTCGTCGTCCGACGGGCGTCCGCTCCCCATGGCCAGATCCGTGCAGCACTGGATGCGGTCGAGGGCGATGACGGGCGCCCCGATACGCTCGGCGAGCGCCACGGAATAGGCAGTTTTCCCCGTCGTGGTTGGGCCCCAGATAAGGTGGAGGTAAGGTTTCATATGTTTGCGCCCTCGTCAGTATGGTTGTTGATCGGCTGGTTTTCCTGCGCTCGGGCCCTCCGGCGCCAGCGTCGTCATGAAGCGTGCGATGGTCTTGGCCGCATGGCCGGGGGCATCCGCGCGCCAACGATCCGAAAACACCAGGCCACTGAGCGACATGCCATTCGAATAGGGCGTGGGCCATTCGATCCAGCGTGTCGCCTTGACAGCGGCGGCGACCTCGGCGGGACCGCGCGGACGCTCGCAGCGATGAAGGAGGCAGGTGCGCACGCCGCGGCCGGCCAAGTCGCGGAATAGCTGCTGCGCGCGCGCGGCAATGGCGGCGTCCCGGTCCTGCGCAACGGGACAGACACACACGGTGTCGCCTTCCGTGACGTCCGCCGGAACAGTGAACGGCGGCCCCGGCAGTAAAAGCAGGCGGCTGTTGCCGGCTGCGGAGATGACTATCGAGTCGCGCCGCCCGCTCGTCGGACTGGCGGCGATCGCCATCGCCAGCGCGAAATGCTCAACGCCGGCGCTCAGCGCCAACTTGAAATCCTCGAAACTAAGCGCTTCCACGAATGCGAGCCAGGCAAATATATCGGCAATACTCAAGTCCATGGACGCCCCCGGTTCCGGTTGATAGCGATGTTGAAAAAGGTCGACGTTGGATGCCACTGGCCTTGCGGGCAAGGGGGACTCAACACGAAACAGTTCCAAGTTAATATTGATTACTTAATCGCCACTTAATTGCTCAAGTGTAAGTACAGGCCGGAAGTGCCTGTAGGCGATCGCGCGGCCCGAAGGCCGCGCACGATTGGCCGCTGTCAGCTCAAGCCACGGCAACTGCTTTACTTAAGCTCGATGCCTGCGCGAAGCGACTGGCTTGCTGCGCGCCTTTCGCGCATGGTGACATCGCCCCCCTGGTTTCTGCCCTAATAACCGCCGCCTTCGCCTTTGGCGGATGGTTTATTGAACGATGCAAGCGGGATGCGGTCCAAGTCGTATCGCGGAAGGAATTTCCGGCGTCGGTTCACCAATCTGTGTGAACAAATCTGGCTACCCGCCCGAGAAAGGACGGTTGTTCTTGAATTCGTACCATTTGACTTGAAGAGGGATGAATCATGTTAACCGACGAAAAAATTCTGCGCCAATTTAGCGTCTTCGCCCGGGCAGAGCAGGATCCGGACCGCACTCAGTTGCGTGCTGCTCGCGACAAGATCCAGGCACACGAGGGGCCTGATGTACGCATCCTTCGACAATTACCCAATGCAGAAGCGCCGACACGATTCCTTGTGCAAACCGATGCCGGAACTGTCCACGCCCTGCTCAACGAGTTCGCACCATGCGTCGAAGTCGAGGAAAACCGCGCCGTGTTTCTAATCTAATAGGAGACAGGTTATGCCAATGCCAGACGGAAATCACACGGTGCACACGCGGCAGGAGCAACCCGGCGCGAACGCGCAAGGTACCATCGACCTTCAGCTGAGAGGTGGGCCGCCGAAGGAGTACATTATTTGCCCCAAACCCGAGGCCGGCGAGGTGGGCGTGCGCTTTCTGAATAACGCCTATCAATCGGCAGGCCCGTTCCAGCCCTTCGCCGACCCGGACATCATACCTTTGCGGACCCGTCCCAGACGCTTGCTCGACGGCGTTGCGCTGGCTGCCGGCGGTGCAGACGATATCGATGCGGTTCTAGTGAGCATGGACAGCAGCAAGGGCGATTTGCTCGTCCGGCAGTCGCAATTGCCAGAAAGTGCGTTCTGGATCGAAGAAAACCACAAGCTCGGCCTGCAAACGGGGATCTCGTGCCCCTACTACAGCGCCATCAATTTGGCCGATTTCCGCGGCGGCGACCTTCGTACGCCGATCGACATACACATACAGGTACGCGGCACAAATAACGTGCCGTTGGAGAACACAACCATCAGATTGACCGTTGGTCGCTTCCCCTATTTAACGGCAACGACCGACGGCAACGGCGACGCAAGCATCAAAGTTCCCGTCACGGCGATGGGCTTGATCGACATGATCCTGCTGGAGCCTGAAACGATGCATTGGCCCCGGCTGATTCGTGAACCGCTAATCAAGCCCGACGTGAAAAACGTCATGCGCGTTTTAGGCTTTACTGAATTCGATCCCATGTTCTACCGACGAGGGGCGCTCTCCTGGGGCGTCCAGACGATGCTCGCCAGAGGAGCCGACGGCCTGGACGGTGCCGGCTGCAAGATCGGGGTGATTGACACCGGCTGCGACACCAGCCACGCGCTACTGCGGCATGTAGTTAAAGGGGCGGATCTGTCCCCACGCGGCACCCGCGAGGGATGGCGTGACGATCAGATCGGCCACGGCACGCACGTGTGCGGTGTGATCGGCGCCAACGGAAAATTCGGCGGCTTCGCTCAGCGCGGAATGGCGCCGGCCGCCGACATCAACATCTACAAGGTATTTCCCGGAAACGATACGTTCACGCTTGCCTACGCCATCGAAGCTGCGACCGCCGATGGCATGGACGTCATCAACATAAGCCTGACTTCGGCGCCCTCGATGGATGTCACACGAAAAATGATCAAGGCGCGCATTGCCGGCGTTGCTTGCGTCGTTGCGGCAGGCAATTGCGGCAGCGACGTCCTGTACCCGGCCAGCCTGAACACCGCCCTGGCCATCAGCGCGATCGGACACAGCGACACGGCTCCGCCCGACTCGCTGTCCGCGGCGACTATGAGCGAGAGGATGTGCGCATTGGACGGCTACTTCTCGCCCAACTTCACCTGCTTTGGCAACGCCATCGACTTTACCTCGCCAGGGGTGGGCATTGTGTCAACCTATCCGCGCCAGGGACTTAGGCCGCTCGACGGCACCTCCATGGCCGCGCCGCACGTGGCCGGCCTGATGGCACTGTACCTGGCGCATCACAGCGCCCTTCGCAGTTTGCCGCGCAGCCCCGCGCGCTTGAACTTGCTGTGCCAGTTGCTGTGCCAGCGAAGCTTCGCACTGCCCTTCGGGCCCGAGCGGGTGGGCTACGGCATGCCGCTGCTTGCGCGGGAGCCGACTACCATGATCTCGCCTCCCCCGTTTATGGCGAAACGGGGGCCTGATTGGCGGCATGGGTGAGCGCTAACTCCCACATGGGGACACAGCACGCGCGCATTTTGTGCTCATCCTGTCGCCAAGGATACGTACCTCAAGCGCCTACGGCCTGATGAGGCCAACTTGTCGAGTTCGCAGTTGCTTTTTGCAACGTCGTAAGCTGGTGCGGTCCCAGCGCAGCACCTTGACGTGCATCGCGCTCCAGTGCAACCGGGGATGCATCTTCCAAACAGGCCAAGCAATACGCTTCTTGGGCTGCGCACCGGGGGCCCCGGAGTCGAAGGAACACGCCGGCAAGTAACACCGCACACGATTGGCCGTGCTCAATAGGCGTCATCGGCCAGCGCTCAGTATCGGCAGCGTGATCCACTGCCCGAGCGATGCATGAGTTTGGCGATATTAAAGAGCCGCGCCTTGAGCGGCATGGATGCGCTGAGCGTCAGCGTGGAGGTGCACTTGGCCAACGGCCTGCCGGCGCTCCATATCGTCGGCCTGCCGGACGCGGAAGTGCGCGAATCGAAGGACCGCGTGCGCGCCGCCTTGCAGAATGCCGGCTTCAACATCCCGCCGCGCCGCATCACCGTCAATCTCGCCCCGGCCGACGTGCCGAAGGAGTCCGGCCGCTTCGATCTGCCGATCGCGCTGGGCATACTGGCTGCCTCCGGGCAAATTCCCGGTCGCGAGCTGGACAAGTACGAATACGCCGGCGAGTTGTCCCTGTCCGGCCAATTGCGGCCGGTGCAAGGGGCGCTGGCGATGACATTTGCCATGCAACGCCAGCACGACGGTGTCGCACGCGCGTTCATCGTGCCGAGCGCCAATGCCGACGAAGCCGCGCTGGTCAGCGAGGCTGTCATCTACCCGGCGCAAACACTGCTGCAAGTCTGTGCGCACTTCACCGCGTTCGACGAGTCGTGCCGCTTGCGCCGCCATGTGCCGCAGCACACTGCAAGGCCATCTGCATATCCGGATTTTGCCGACGTCAAAGGCCAGCTGGGCACCAAGCGCGCGCTCGAAGTGGCGGCGGCCGGTTCGCACAGCCTGCTGATGGTAGGCCCCCCGGGCGCCGGCAAAACCATGCTGGCGTCGCGCTTTCCCGGACTGCTGCCGGCGCTGCCGGACCAGGACGCGCTGGAGTCGGCGGCAGTGCGTTCGCTGCGCGGCGCCTTCCGTATCGAAGACTGGAAAGTGCGGCCTTTTCGCAGCCCGCATCACACCACCTCGGGTCCGGCACTGGTCGGTGGCGGCACGGTGCCGCGCCCCGGCGAAATTTCGCTGGCCCATTGCGGCGTGCTGTTTCTGGACGAACTGCCCGAATTCGACCGGCGCGTGCTGGAAGTGCTGCGCCAGCCGATGGAGTCGGGCGAGGTGACCGTCTCGCGCGCGCTCCGCCAAGCCACCTTCCCGGCGCGCTTCCAGCTGATTGCGGCGATGAACCCCTGTCCATGCGGCTACCTCGGCCACCCATCGGGAAAGTGCCACTGCGGGGCCGACGCCGTGCTGCGCTATCAAAGCCGCATCTCCGGCCCGCTGCTGGACCGGATCGATATCCAGGTCGAGGTCAGCGCGGTGCCGGCGGCGGCGCTGTCGGCGCAAGCTGATGGCGAACCGTCGGCCGCCATCGCGGAACGCGTTTCCAGCGCCTGCCGGCGCCAGCTTGAACGACAGGGCAAGCCGAATCAGGCGCTCGGCACGCGCGAGATCGACCTGCATTGCAGGCTCGATACGCAGGGCGAGCGCATCCTGCGCGCGACGATGCAGCATCTGCAGTGGTCGGCGCGCACGTATCACCGCGTGCTGAAGGTGGCGCGCACGATCGCCGACCTGGCGGCGCTGGAGACGGTCCAGGCGGCGCATGTGTCCGAAGCGATCCAGTACCGGCGCGCTCTGCGCCGTTCGCACTGAAGGTCGATCGGCGCAGTGCTCTTCCGTGACCATTGGTCCGCGTCGAGGATTCATCGCTTCGCCTCCATCGCCAACACTTCGCGGATCCTGACATCGCCTGTCCCCCGGCGCCGCCATACTGCAATAAAAATCACGCATCACCAGGGAAGGAATTCAAGATGGTCCGATTGAAGGCGGCAGACAATGTAGGGGGGCGGCAAGCCGCGCACGACGCCGGCGACAGCCATAAGGCGGAACCCTCGGCCAGGCCGTCCAAGCGCCTCGCGCATGACGCCCGCCTGAAACAGCTGTCACCCCGCGCCGCCAGCGGGCTGGCGGACGCCCCTTCCCAAGCGCGCGTCAGGTCTGCGCCGCCGGGCCGTAGCACCGGGCGCGACGAGGCGGCCGACGACCATGCGCAGCCGCCGGCTGCGTCGTTCGCGGCGCGCGCGTCGAGTCTGGCAGGCAAGGCGCTCAAACTGTCTTGGCGCACCTACGTCGGGGTGGCTGCCGTCGCCGCCGGCTATGGCGCGGTGAGACAGGCCGGCATCGCGAGGTCGCGCAGCGCTGGCAGCGCGCCCGGCGCCGGAGCCCTGATCGACTTGCCGACCGTGTACCAGGCCAGAGCGGACGTCTTGCAACGCCACGGCAAGTACATTCCGGCCGATAGCGCCTGCCATGCGATCGAACCGCAGATCACCTTGGATTTGCCGTCTGGCAAACGGGGGTACCTCAACCGCCACAAAGATAAACCGGTCAGGCTGGCGATACGGGAAGGACTGCCGCGCAATGTCGGGGCGCATACGGCGCGCCACGAGTTCCTGCACTGCTTTTGCCACGCCGATATCGTGTTGTGGATGGGGCGCAGTCCGCACGGGGAAACCGTCGAGGAATCCATTACGGAGCATTATGCCGACCAGTTTCCCGATCATCCCAATACGATGAATATTGGGGATTTGCCGCTGGCCAACGGCAAGGTCGGAGTGGAGGCGGCAGCCGAGCTCGAACGCGTGGTCGGCAAGAAGACCCTGGAACGCGCCTACTTCAAAGGCGATCCGCGCGCCATCCAGAAAGTGGGCGAGGCCGTGGTCAACATTTGGCCCAAGCGGGCATCGGGGATGGCGTGGGCCGGCATCTTCAGGTTGCAGGGGCAAACCGCACGGCAAATGGCGCTGGCCGAGTGCTTTGTTGGCGCGTCGCTGCTCTACACCGGTAAGCCGCCGGAAGATGGGGCGATCAAGGCCTACCACCTCATGCCAATTGGCCGGTTCGCGGACATTTCGCAGTCGCAGCTGTCGGCGATGCGCCGCCAGGCCGAAGCGGCGCAAGCCAAGCACGGGGCCACCTTCGACCAGGCATTCTGCAACTGGGAGACGAGCGGGCAACAACGGGCGATGGACAAGATCGCCCCCGCCCTGCATGCGAACTGGCAACCCGTGCTCCGATAAGGCGATGGCACGCTGACGGCGAGCAAAAGGGCGGGCCGGGCAGCGGCAAGCCTATGCCGGCCAATGGGCCGCCTGATAGCGGTATTCCTGCGTCAGCCCGCCGTAACCATACGACGCCGCGCGCACATCCTGCACATAGATATAGCTCTCGTCGTGCAGGTCGCCCAGGATGCGTGCGAAGCCGTCGAACGCTTCCCGGATGTAGCGCGCTTTCTCGTCCTTCGTGTTGGTCTCGTCGGTGATCTTGATATCGAAATAGAAGCTGCGCTTGCCCTGCTCGGCGAGCGTGCGCCCTCCTACCACCCAGCTGTCCGGGTCCACATAGTCGATGGCAATCGACGTCACCTCGCGCTTCTTGCCGAGAATTCGGACCGTCAGGTCCAGCAGCAGCCCGGCAATCTGCCCGGTGAGTTCAGGAGTTTTTACAGCGCTGACTTTGACGTTCAGGATCGGCATTACTTCCTCCATTTAGTTAGCTATGCAACTATTTATACAAAAAAAAATCAGTTGAGCGCGGTGCGGGTGTTCTTGACCTTGCCGACCACGTCGCTGAATTCATCAATGCCCAGCTCCTTCTTGAGCCGGCGTGTTACATCGCCGCTGGCGGCGTTGAGCTGCTGCTGCATGGCGCGCGCTCCGCTGGTCGGAAAAATGGCCAGTTCGCGCGCATCATTGACGGTGCTGTGACGCTCCACCAGAGCCAGCTTCTGCAAGCCGTCCAGCACGCGCGTGGCGGTCGGCCGCTGAATGACCATCCGGCGCGCCAGTTCGCTTTGCAGCAGCCCCGGCTGATCGAGCACCAGCCGCAGCATGAACGCCTGCGACGGCGTCAGTCCAAACGGCTTGAACGCTTTGGTCCATTCGCGCTCGAGTACGCGCGCCAGCGCGGTGGTGTTGAAGTAGAGGCATTGATCAAACATGAACTCACTATAGACCACATTAGTTAGCTATGCAATTACTTCTTGGATGACCGCCAGGCGACCGTTCCGGCGCCAGTCCTGCTACCATTGCTTCATGCGACTTCCGATCAAATCCCTGTGCCTTAGCCTGTGCGCCGCCAGCCTGCTGGCGGCCTGCAGCCCGAAATACAACTGGCGCGACTACAGCAGCCAGGACGCCCCATACCGCGTGATGTTTCCCGATAAGCCCGCCACCCACACACGCTCGATCAACCTGGACGGCATGACGGTCAACATGACGATGGCCGCCGCCCGGGTGGACGGCACCATGTTCGCCGTCGGCAGCGGCGAAGCGCCCGACGACGCCAAGGCCGAAGCGGCCGTGGCCGCCATGAAAACGGCCATGGTGCGCAATCTGGGCGCCACCATCAAGAGCGAAAAGGCCGGCAAGGCGTCGGCCTCGACCGGGTCGGGCAGCGCGCGCAGCAGCGCCATCGATATCGACGCGGCCGGAGTGCAGAACGGCCAGCCGATGCGCCTGATCGGCCACTTCGAGTCGCGCAACAAGCGCTTCTATCAGGTGGTGGTGATCGGGCGGCAGAAGGAGGTGTCGGACGAGCAGGTCGAGATGTTCCTGTCCTCGTTCAAGCTGATCTGACGGCCGGGCGGGCCGATGTCATGGCGCGTCCCGGGCTGGCGTCAGCGGGTGTCATGACGCGCGCACGTTTGGGTGCGTGCGACATGACTTCGGGCATAAGTTCGTGTTATCGTTGTGTCATCAACCGCACAACAGAAAGTTCCTTATGTTAGTTAAATTTACATCCAGGGCCGCAGCGGAAGTACTGATGTACAAGGAACACGCCAAGCGCATCCTCGAACTGCTGCACAAAGACGTGGACCGGGGCGTGATCACGGCCGAAGAGGCGCCGAAAGCGATCAGGCTGCTGGAAAACGAGATTGCGGAAGTGCGCGCGCATGCGGCGACTGAAGAGCTCAAACGCGATGTCGTGGCCCACCACAACGAGCAGGGGGACGACCACGATCACGAAGAAATCCAGGTGGTCAGCTTCCCTACCCGCGCTTATCCGCTGCTGGAAATGCTGCGCGCGGCGCGCGATACCGGGTACGACGTCCTCTGGGGCGTGTAAGCGACTGGAGCGCTCAGGTCAGCACGGCCGCCGCCGGCACGGGCTGATCCTGGCGCAGCATGCGCGCATACAGCAGGCCGACGATCGCGCTGGCGATCCAGATCGACCACAGGGTATGGGTGAGGAAATGCGCACCACGCATTTGCTGCACCCAGCCAACCGCGAAGCCCACCATCAGCAAGCTTGCGCCCACCATGGCCCCCGTGCGCGGCCGGTGCGGCAACCAGAACACCATCGCCGACATCAGCCATAAGGCACTGGACGCATGCCCGGCGGGCATGCAGTGTCCCGCGGGCGCGCCCGGCGTGACCGCCTGCAGCAAGCGCACATAGCGTTCGGTGCCGCCGAAATCGATCAGGTCCCACGGACAGTGGGAGGCGCTCAGGTACTTCAGACAACTGATCGTGAGCGGCACCAGCAGCGCCGACAGCGCGACCACGCGCAGGCGCTCGCGCCACCATTGCGGCAGCGCTTTCAAGGGACGCACCGCGTCCCACGCCATCGGCAGCATCAGGCACGCGGCCAGCACCTGCGACAGGGCGCGCAGGAAGCTGTGGTTGAACGATTCGGCGAACCAGGTGTGCCGCCACGGGAAGCTGCGGCTGGACTGATCGTACATGAGGCGCGCCAGCGTGAAGTCGATGTCGGTGTAGGTGCCGATCCACACGATGACGATGGCGCTGGTCAGGAACGCGAACAGGATCCGGTTACGCATTTTTTGTGCACGGGCTGAAGATGTCGAGATGCGGGTTGTAGACCGTGGTCGTGACACTCAACATGCCAAGCACCGAGTGAAACACGTTATCGTGCGAGAAGGGCTGGCTGGCGCGCGCGGCCAGGCAGCGCTGGTCGATATGAAAGCGCGAGGCGAAACCGTCCGAGAGCCACATCATCATCGGCACGGCACGCTGCTCGTTGGGCGAGATTATGTAGGGCGCGCCGTGCAGGTACATGTTTTTTTCTCCAAGCGATTCGCCGTGGTCGGAGAAGTACATCATGGCCGTGTTGACCTTGTCCTGCGCGGCGCTTTTCTTGAGCAGCTCGATGGTCTGGTTGAGGAAGTGGTCGGTGTACAGGATGGTGTTGTCGTAGGCTGCGACGATGGACTCGCGGCTGCAGGTTTGCAGCTCGCTGGTCTGGCACACGGGCGTGAAGCGGCGGAATGCGGCCGGATAGCGTTTGTCGTATTCGGGTCCATGGCTGCCCTTCTGGTGCAGCACCACCACCAGGTCGTCCTTGGCGTCGCGGATGATCTCCGGCAGGCGGTCGAGCAGACGCTCGTCGTAGCATTCGTCGCCGACGCACCAGCGGTTGCCGGGCTCGGGGCGCGACAGGTCTTCGTAGGCAACCCGGTCGCATGCGCCCTTGCAGCCGGAATTGTTATCGCGCCAGAGCACCTTGAAACCGGCGTGGGAGAGGACGTCGAGCAGCCCTTCCTGGCTGCGTGCCTTGCGGTCCGAATAGTCTTCGCGGCCCATGGCCGAGAACAGGCAAGGCAGCGAGACGGCGGTGGCGGTGCCGCACGATTGAACATCCGTGAAGTTGACCAGCCCACTCTGGCGCGCCAGCTCGGGATTGGTGACGCGTGCATAACCGTTCAACGAGAAATTTGCGGCGCGCGCGGTTTCGCCGACCACAATCACCGTGACTGAACGCTGCCCGTTGCCAGCCATGGCGACGCTGCGCACCGCGTCGGTTCCGAGCGGCGCCACCACGATGGCCGAGGCGTCTTCCTTTTGCTTGAAGTAGGAGTGCACCGCTTGCAGGTAGTTGGTCGGCGTGAGCAAAAACCGCAGCTCGCGGTGTTCGCGCAGGGCCGGCGCGAGCGATTTGAAAAAGGCGAACAGCAGCGCGGCGATGAGCAGGGCCGAGATGCCGACGATGCCGGCCTTCAGACCGAGGTCGCGGCGCCAGCTGGGATAGACCAGGCGGACCCGCCAGACGGCAACCGACGGCAGCACGCCAAGCAGGCAGATGGTCAGGATCAGGCGCGGATTGAGCAGTTCGCGCGCTTCGCGCACATCGGTCTCGAACAGGTTTTGCACCATCGAGCGGTCGATCTGGGTGCCGTAGTGATTCATGAAGTAGCTGGTGGCCGCGGTGGCGACGAACAGTGTCACCAGCACCGGCTTGAGCAGATAGCGGAAGTTGACCAGTGTGAGGAAGGCGTTGAACAGCAGAACGATCAGCAGGAAACTGCCGAGGTAGAGCGGCAGGTTGGTCAAACTAAAGTTGCCGGTGGCATCAAAAAACGAGCGCCAAAAGCTCGTGTTGTAGGCGAGCACCAGGAACGTCGATGCGATCAGGGTAAATGCCGCTGCATTCACTTGCGGCGCAGTGTTAATTTTCAAACCAGTATCCTCAAGGCAATGCGGCGGCCAAGGCGCGGCCGCTCACATCGGTTCAAGATACCTTGCGTAACATCAAATCGATGTAAAGCCGCCGTTAAGATTTTGTGAAATTGGCTGAGAAGCTAATTTCAAACACGCTTCCGCCGCCGGGACGGTCGTCCAGGGTAAGGGTGGCGCCCAGGCACTCGCAGATGCGGCGTACCAGGGTCAGGCCGATGCCGGTGCCCGACGAGCCGTTGCCAGCCGCGACACCGGCATGGTTCGCGAGGGTGGCGCGCACCGCCTGCGGCAATCCGGGACCGGTATCGGCCACGATGACGGAGCGTTCGCCCAGGCGTATTTCGACAGATCCTTGCTCGGTGTACTGGCAGGCGTTCCGGATCAGGTTGCCGATGGCGGCGGTGTACAGTTCGGCCGGTCCGGGCACGCTGAACGGCGTTCCGCCCAGGTAACGCAGCTGGACCGGCTTGCCGTCGACCAGGCTCTGGTAGCGCGCCGTGTCGGCCCGCACGACGGCGTCGATATCGGTTTCGGTCTGCGGAATCAGTTCGGGCGAACGCGCCAGCAGCAGCAGGACGCGCACGCAATCGGCCGCTTCGTTGGCGGCGCGCAAAATGCGGTCGGCAGGGCCGGCGATGGCCGGCTGGCCCTGGGCGTTGGCGGCGAGGATTTCGGCTGCGCCGATGATGACGGTCAGCGGTGTGCGCAGTTCATGGCTGACGTCGCCTGTAAAAAAGCGCTCGCGGTCGAGGAAACCACGCAGTTCGCTGGTGTGGGCGGCAAAGGCGCGTGCCAGCACGCCGAGTTCGTCGTTGCGCTCGGTGTAGGGCAGCTCGGTCGAACCCTCCCGCACGGCGCTGGCGAGGGTGGTAATCGGGGTGACGAAGCGCCGGCCGATGAAACCGCCGAGGAAAAGGGAAAATACGAGGAAGCCCACGAAGCCGACCGCGAACATGGAATAGACGACCAGTTCGAGGTCTTCGTAGTCGCTTTCATGGTCGACCACGACGAATTTTCCAAGCGCATCTTGCCCCATCAGCACGTGCAGGCCGATGCCGTCGACATGGATGATGTGGACGCCGGGCGTGAGGCTGCGCAGCGGTTTGGGAATGGCCGCGCTATGGTGGAAGGTGATGCCAGCCGGCATGGAAACCGGCAGGCCGCCCGCGTGGCGCGGCGACGCCCATTCTGCGACATCCCTCAAGCGCTGGTCGACCAGGTGGTCTTCGATGCCCTCGACCGCGACGGCGGCCATGATGGCGAAGAACAGCGTGGAACCGGCGGCGAACATCAGGTAGGCGACGACGATGCGTCGCCCCAGGGACTCACGCGGCTTCATCGGTGCTGACCAGTTTGAATCCCATTCCTGAGACCGTGCGCAGCATGGCGAACGGGTATGGTTTGTCGAGCGCCTGGCGCAGGGCGTGGATGTGGGTGCGCAGGGCGTCGCTGTCGGGACGGTCGTCGCCCCAGACTTCCTGTTCGATGGTGTCGCGCGGCACCAGCTTGGGCGCTTCCCGCATCAGGCAACGCAGGATTTTGTAGCCGGTTTTGGTCAGCGTCAGCGGGGTGCCGGCGCGGGTGGCGGTGTAGGTCGCCGTGTCGAAGCTCAGATCACCGAATTTCAGGATGGTCGACGCACGGTGTTTGCCGCTGGCACGACGGACCAGGGCTTTGATGCGCACTTCGAGTTCAACCAGGGAGAAGGGCTTGACCAGATAATCGTCGGCGCCGCTGTCGAAGCCGGCGACCTTGTCCTGCAAGGTGTCGCGTGCGGTCAGCATCAGGACGGGGACGGCGCTGTGCAGCTCGGCGCGCAGCTTTTGGCAGATTTCCAGGCCATTCATGCCGGGTAGCATGACATCGAGGACGATCAGGTCGTATTCATGCTGGGCGGCCAAGCCAAGGCCAGTATAGCCGTTGGGCGCGGAATCGAGGACGTAGCCCTTGGGTTCGAGGAAACCGTACAGGTTGGCGACGATGTCGGGATTGTCTTCAATGATAAGAATGCGCATGCGGGTATTCTACCCCGCCGTCCCGCCCCGCATTCGCGAGGGCGACAGACGAAAAAAAAACCCCGCAAGGCCAAAGCCGAGCGGGGTTTTCTCTTTATAACTAGCCT
>CAMLIL010000031.1 GCA_946480015.1 uncultured Oxalobacteraceae bacterium
CGCCGCCGTCACGGTGGCGCCCTCGCCCAAAGCTGTTTTCAGCGCGAGTTCAAGGACTTCGAGTTTTGTCGTCATGGCTAGTCTTAACGGGCGATGGTATTGGTACGCTTGATCTTGTTCTGCAGTTGCAGAATGCCGTACAGCAGCGCTTCAGCGGTCGGCGGGCAGCCGGGCACATACACGTCGACCGGCACGATGCGGTCGCAGCCGCGCACCACCGAGTACGAATAGTGGTAGTAGCCGCCGCCGTTGGCGCAGGAACCCATGGAAATGACCCAGCGCGGCTCCGGCATCTGGTCGTAGACCTTGCGCAGGGCCGGGGCCATCTTGTTGCACAGGGTGCCGGCCACGATCATCACGTCGGACTGACGCGGCGACGGACGGAACACCACGCCGAAGCGGTCCATGTCGTAACGGGCCGCGCCCGTGTGCATCATTTCGACGGCGCAGCAGGCCAGGCCGAACGTCATCGGGAACATCGACCCGGTGCGCGCCCAGTTGATCAGCTTATCGGCTGTGGTGGTAATGAAACCTTCGTTTAGTACGCCTTCAATTGACATGGCTTATTCCCAATCAAGGGCACCTTTCTTCCAGATGTACCAGAAACCGACAATGAATTCAGCGATGAACATCATCATCGTGACAAAGCCTTGCCAGCCCAGTTCGCGCATGGAGACGCCCCATGGGAAAAAGAATGCCGTTTCCAGATCAAACAAAATAAACAGGATGGCGACGAGGTAGTAACGCACGTCGAATTTCATGCGGGCGTCTTCGAAGGCCTCGAAGCCGCACTCGTAGGGCGAGAGTTTTGCCGAATCCGGCTTATGGGGAGACAACAGATAGCCCAGTACCTGGGGCACGACGCCAACGCCGATGCCGACCAGGATGAACATCAACACGGGGAAGTAATTCTCGAGGTTCACTTGATAGCCTATTTGAACGATCGGTTAATGAAACACTGCTTCGTTGCAGCGCCTTACCGTGTGTCACCTGGCTTGGAACGTTACCAGGATCGCACGTCTGATCCTCGCAAAAAAGCCAGCTTAGGCGCAGCCCTTGCTGGCTTTTAATTTTTTGGTGCCGACGACGAGACTCGAACTCGTACAGCTTTCGCCACTACCCCCTCAAGATAGCGTGTCTACCAATTTCACCACGTCGGCATTGAGTCCGCTATTCTACATTGTTGATAGCACCTATTCAATGCTAACTTGCGGACAAACAAGGATAAAACTTAAAAACTTTCGATATTTATGCGGTAAGTCAATACGTGCCTTGCCGCATCTGCTGCGAGGACAGTCTTATTTCGGGATCTGGCCGGCTGGAGTGGCCGGTGCCGCCGGCGCGGGCGCCGCCGGGGCCGGTGCGGCCGGGGCCGCGCCAGGAATGGCGTTGGCACCGGTGGCAGGCGCGGCCGGCGCGGTTTTGGCCGGGGCCGGCACGTTGTCCATCACGCCGCCGCTGGCGGCCGGACGGCCGCTGGTGCCGAAATACGCCAGGCCCAGGGTGGAGGCAAAGAAGATCGCGGCGGCCAGGCCGGTCGACTTCGACATGAAGTTCGACGACCCGGTGGCACCGAACAGGCTGCCCGACGCGCCCGAACCGAAGGCCGCACCCATGTCGGCGCCTTTGCCGTGCTGGAGCAGGACCAGGCCGATGATGACCAGTGCCGAGATCACCTGTACCACAACAACCAGATTGAACAACGTGTTCATTGCTTATTCCATTCCATGTTTGACTGCATTGAAAATTCTGTTTTCCTACACTTACCGGGGCGACGCGTGGGCGATGGCCACGAAATCGGCCGCTTTCAGGGCCGCTCCGCCGATCAGGCCGCCGTCGATATCCGGCTGCGCCAGTAATTCTGCGGCATTTTCAGGCTTCATGCTGCCGCCGTACAGAATGCGCACTTCCTGCGCCGCCGGCGCATTGGCCGCCATTAGCTGGGCCCGCAGCTGCGCGTGCACTTCCTGCGCCATGGCCGGGGTGGCGGTCTTGCCGGTGCCGATCGCCCACACTGGCTCGTAAGCAACCACGATGCCGCCCAGGCGCTCGGGCGCCAGCACGCTCAGCAGCGCGGCCAGCTGGCCCGCCACCACGCTGGCGGTCTCACCCGCTTCACGCTGGGCCAGGGTTTCGCCGACGCAAACAATCGGGGTCATGCCGGCGTCCAGCGCGGCCAGCGCCTTGCCGGCCACCAGCTCGCTGCCTTCGGCGTGGTAGGCGCGGCGCTCGGAGTGGCCGACGATCACATACCTGCAGCCGAAATCGGCCAGCATGGAAGCGCAGACTTCCCCGGTGTACGCTCCGCACGGCTGCGGCGAGACGTCCTGGGCGCCCCAGGCCACGCTGGAGCCGGCCAGCGCATCCTGGCATTGAAACAGATAGGGTGCCGGCACGCACACGGCGCACTCGGCGCGGCTGTTGTCCAGGCTGGCGGTAATGCCCGCCAGAAGGGTTGCGTTGGCCGCCCTGCTGCCGTTCATCTTCCAGTTGCCTACTACAAGTTTGCGCCGCATAGGTATCCCGTCCGTATCAACCCGCCATTGTACCCTTGGGCGTCGAGCGTGGTCAAACTTGGTGCATGCCGTATTGGACCGACTTCTTCGGCCCGTCGACCGGAGCCCGCTTGACGGTATAGCGACGAACTGTCATGATCTTTTGGATAAGATTAAAAAAAGACAAACAATCAGAGTGTGCCAGTTGATTTTTCCCATGGTACGAGAGGTTGCCCCCCAATACCCTGCCTGTCGGCGCCACCACATCGCCGGCGCGCGCAGGGACACTCAGCGCCAGCTGCCCTGCCCGTGGTGGAGAAAAGGCTAGTCATAACGGGAAAATTGCCAATGCAACCACACGACACACTTATTTCACTGACCGACGCCTATCGTTCAATCCGTTTGCGGCTGTGGACCGAGCAGGGGACGGTCAATGACCTGTTGCTTGTGAAGCAGGTCAGCGGCATGGAAGCCGTTTGTGGCAGCGTCGAATACACGCTCTTGTGCGTTGCCACCGGGACCGGGCTGCAGCTCAAGCAATTCATGGCCATGCCGGCAGAACTGCAGTTCGCCACCAGTACGCATGGCCTGCGTACGGTGTGCGGCATCGTCGATATCGCAGAGGCGGGCGAAGCCGATGCCGGCCTGGCCACATACCAGTTGACCGTGCGCGACGCGCTTTCGCTCATGGACAAGGGCTGCAATACCCGCATTTTCCGCCACATGAACGAAGTGGACATCACCGAGCGGATTCTGGCCGGTTGGTGCCGCGACAATCCTGTGCTTGCGCGCGCCTTCAATTTCGAACTGTGGCGACTCGCGTCAAGCTATCCGCCGCGCGAATTCACGATGCAGTACAAGGAGTCGGACTCCGCTTTCCTGCGCCGCCTGTGGAAACGGCGCGGCCTGGCCTGGTTTTTCCAGCCCACCGCCAACCGGACTGACAGCGACGCTCCGTCCCATACGCTGATCCTGTTCGACAAGGTCAGTTCGCTGGCCCAGAACGCGGCGGGTACCGTGCGCTTTCACCGCGACGACGGCACCGAGCGTGCCGACAGTATCACCGCGTGGCATCCGGTGCGGCGCTTGAGTCCAGGAAGCGTCACGCGCCAGAGTTGGGACTACAAGAGCGCCAGATTGAACCAGGTGAACATCATCAGTGTCAGCGCCCAAGGGATGCTGGGTAAACAATTCGCCGCAGGGCTGGACGACAGGCTGATCGACGTCCAGCACGCCGGCGACGACGCGGCCGACTATCGCGCCTTGGGCACGCTGCGCATGCTGCATCACGAATTCGCCGCCAAGTGCTGCCATGGCGAGGGCGGCGGGCGACAATGGGCTCCCGGCCAGTGGATCGAGGTCGCCGGCCATGCCGCGCTCGACCGCCATCCGGTGTCCGAGCGGCAGTTCGTGTTCACCGAACTGCGCATCGCCGCCGAGAACAACTTGCCGAAGACACTGAACGAGCGGGTAAACCGGCTGTTCCAGCTGAACCGCTGGAGCACGGTCGACACCAGCGGCGGCGGCACGGCGGCCCTGGCGCAGGCGTGCGCCGAGCGCGACGGCCGCTACACGGTGCAGTTCACCTGCGTGCGGCGCGACGTTCCCATCGTGCCGCTCTACGACCCGCGCACCGACCTGCCGCGCACGCAGGAGGAGACCGCCGTCGTGGTCGGACCGGAAGGCGAATCGGTCTACTGCGACGAGTTGGGCCGGGTGCGGGTGCGCTTTCCCGGCTGTCGCGCCGAGGACGGCGACGGCGCGAATGCGGCATCCGCCCCGATCACCGTCCAGGATTCGGGCTGGGTGCTGGTGTCCAGCAGCTGGGCCGGTGCCGGTTTCGGCATTATCGCCCTGCCCCGGGTGGGGACGTTCGTCATCGTCTCTTTCCTTGGCGGCGATCCGGACAAACCGATTATTGTCAGCGCGGCCCATAGCGGCATCACGCCGCCGCCACGTTTCAGCCACGTCAGCAGCCTGCCCGGCGACCGCTACCTGTCGGGCATCGTCAGCCGGGAAATCGGCGGCACCAGATCGAACCAGTTGCGCATCGACGACACCGCCGGGCAAATCAGCGTGCAACTTGCCAGCGACCACGCTGCCAGCCAACTGAACCTGGGGTGCCTGACACACCCGCGCAGCAACGGCACGGCAACGCCGCGCGGCGACGGGTTCGAGCTGGCCAGCGACGGCAACGGCAGCATTCGCGCGGCCAAGGCGCTGCTGATTTCGACATGGGGGCGGCTCAACGCCTGCGCCAACCAGCTTAGCGCGGAAGAGCACGTCGGCCTGCTGCGCGATTGCGCCGACCTGTTCCAATCGCTCGGCGAGGTCGCCTTGGCCAATCAGGCGCTGGCGACCGATGCCGCACCGCAGAGCGAACTGCGGGACGACCTCGCAGCCGCCGGCCCGGACGGCCAGGGCGGCAAGCCAACGCTGAGCGTCACGGCCCCGGCCGGCATCGCGTTCAGCACCCCCAAGACCATCGTCAGCTACGCCGGCGTGAACCTCGACACGGTGGCGCAGCAGCACATGCAGCTCACCAGCGGCCAGCGCTTCAGCCTCAACGCGGGCAAGGGAATTTCGCTGTTCTCGCATCACGACGGCATCAGGCAGATCGCGTACCACGGCAAATTCGTCATGCAAAGCCAGCACGACGACATGCAGATCGATGCGGCCCAGAACCTCAAGGTAACGGTCGGGCGCAGCCTGACCATCATGGCGCATGATGAAATTACTCTCATGGTCGGCGGCGGCGCATACATCAGACTCAAGGGCGCAAGCCCGGAAATCGGCGGCCCGGGGCCGCTGACGGTCAAGACCGATGGGCACCACTGGGACGGCCCGGCCAGCTCCAGCGCCGAGCTGCCCGTCTTCGGCGCAGGCGAACTCGGGCGCGTGCCGCGCCTGCTGCGCCCCACCGATGGGCAGCCCGTCGAGGGCATGCAACTGAAGGTCCAGCGTGACGGCGACGGCGCTGTGGCGGGCCGAAGCGACGGCGCCGGCGAGGGTGCCAGGATCGTCGTCGACCGCCTGCAGAAACTGAAGGCATTCTTTTTCGGGCCACGGTCCTGACCGTTTATCGCGCATGCAGACAAGATGACCAATATCACCATCCCCAAGGCGCCTCCGTTTGTCAACCGAGACTCCGACCCCGGCGACGATCCGGGCCTAGTCCTGATCGGTTCGGCGCAGGGCGTTACGCTGCCCAACCACAGCCACCTCGACGTGCTGATGCAGTTGCCGCTGCCCGGCATCGTGATCTTCGTCCACGGCGTCAATTCCGATGGCGAATGGTACGGGCAAGCCGAGGACGGGCTGTGCAAGGGACTCAACGAGCGCCTCAGGCGGCGCAACGAGGACCTGGCATTTCCAACGCCGGCTGGCGGCCAGCTGAAGCCAGCGGCGTATATGCCGGACCTGACGGCGGACGGGTACATCAATCCCGAGCTGACGCCAAAAACGTTCATTGAGCGCGGCGATTCATTTTCCCCTGTAATCCATTTTCGCTGGGGGTACAAGGCCGGCGCCGAGGAACTGCAAAAGTACGGCAACGGCATCTACCTCAACGAGCAGAATTACTGGGGCGGCGGCCCGTTCGCCAATGGCTGCACAGCCTTGCCCGACCTCTGGGGCCATGGCCTGTCGGATGACCTGTTCCTGTGGATGCACGTCCAGCATCTCAACCCGACCAACGACCGTAACGTGTACTCCTGCCCTCCGCGGCCCTACTACGTGCTGGCCGCGCTGCGCCTGGCCAGGCTGGTGCAATCGATTCGCGCCAGGCAGGCCGACGTGCCGGTCACCATCGTTTGCCACAGCCAGGGCAACATGATCGGCATGTGTGCCGCCTTCCTGGGCGACGCCATGCCGGACGTCACCGACGCGGCCGGCCACACGGGCCGCTGCGTGGCGGACAGCTACGTGCTTTGCAACGCCCCGTATAGCCTGGCGCAGTCCAATTTCACGGAAAACTTCACCCAGGGGCACATGACCGACAGGGACGGCGGCACCGGGCGGCAGAGCGGGGCGGCGCGCATCAAGACCCTGGCGGCATTCTTCAAGATCGTCCACCGGCAGGCGCAGGCGCAAATGAGTCCCGAGCGCATCGACACGTTCATGGCCAATGCGGCGCGCGGCTTCACGGCGCGCGCGGATCTGGACGCCTACGGCTTGAACGGCGCCACTTACGGCCGTGTCACGCTCTACTGCAACCCGCACGACCAGGTGATTTCCTCGACCACGGTACAAGGCATCGGATGGCGCGGGCTGAGCGCGCGGGAAATCGCCGCCACGGGCGGGGGCGGCATCTTCACCCAGCGCGTGTTCGCGCAAGGCTTCGCGGTCGGCGTGGCAGGCCAATACCACTACTGGGAGAACCACTACAAGCGGCCCCAGCCCTACAGCCAGGCGTTCTGGTTCCCGGAATCGCTGACGGCACGGTACTCGGTCGCGAAGGGCCTCGATGCCAGCGGCGGCCTGGGCAAAGTGCTCACCGTAATGACGGCGCCCCTGGCGATCGTTTCCGTCAAGCTGGCCGGCACGCGCATCAATGCCCTGCCGGACAAGGACTGGCAGGTGCCGCTGAACGCTCCCGATCTGCCGGCGCCCTTCCTGCCCGAGTCCCTGCGCTTCGGCCAGTCGAGCACGCAATTCGACCAGGGCTACGACGCGCCCGGCGAATCGCGCGACAAGGAGCGGGTGCGCGACGCCGACGATCCGTACGCCGGCGACCGGTCCACGTCCAAGGGCGGCAGCGACGCGGCCGCAGGTGACCGCGACAGTGAAGCGGCGCTGCGCTACGAGGACCACGCCCGCCTGCGCATGCAGGCCAGGCGCGAAGGACTCGCCAAGCAAGGCGAGCCGGTGGCGGAAGAAGACAATCTCGCCACCGCCAGCGCCGCGTACAAGGCATGGCGCGGCAACAAGATCAAGACCAATCTGGCCGATAACATCGACACCCACGCCACCGACCACTCGACCATCATGACCAACGCGATGCATGCGCAGAAGGCGCTTGCCTATGACGTGGCGATTGGCAATTGTCATTTGCTGGAGGAAGACTTGCACAAGATGAGGGTCGCGGCGGACTGGCGATTTTTGGATGGCTTGGGTGACGACAATTCCAACAGCATCTATTTCGAATATTTCGATAGCGGAAAACTCAAGGGAAAGTCGCTTTTCGAGTGGGCACATCACGATGCCGAGGGCAAGATGCCGGGTACGATTACAGATGAGCGCGAGGATCGCGCGTCCAAGCACAAGCGCCATGGAGGAAGGCCATGAACCGCCTGATATCGACCACCCCGCGAAGGCTTGGATGGGCGATCCTGGCCCTCCTTCTCGGCTTTTTTGCCCTCGTCTGGATTACCCGCATGTCCGATACTGCAGCAAGACAAACCATGACTGATGGAGACTTTATGATCCGCTTCTTCGCTGTTCCCGCACTGCTGGCCACCGGGGTATTTTGCCTGCTCACCGCGTGCGCCGCCAAGCCCCCCGTCCCGGCGGCAAACACCACAACGCCCGTCGCCGCCGAGCAGGCCAAGCCGTTCATGGCCCAGGTCGTCGGCGTGCAGTGGCTCAATCCGCTGCAACGGCGCGACTATCCCACCGAATGGCAGTTGCTGTGGACCTTGGGCCTGGTGCGGCCGAACAAGGATGACGACATGGTGAAGGTTAAGCCGAAGAAATACTCAACGCTTCAAATGGTGGGCATGATCGCCGCTGGAAATGATGGTGAAGAAACCTTCAAGGGTTATCACCACAAGTACATGAGAAAGTTGACCAGCCTTTTCCGGGATATTTATTTCTCGGATTCCCATTATTTCTATAATGCGCACTCGCTGGAAGACAAGTCGACCTGGCGAGAACTGGCCGGCATCCACGTCGAGTACGCACTGCCCGACGGCAAACTGGATCCTGTCGAAGCAGAAAATTTCACGAGGAACCGTATCATCGATTCCTTCGAGATCGGCAACGTCCACTTTCCCACGACATGGAGCCGCAACACTCCCCCCGATGTGCGCGTGACGATGGGCGGCCCCAATGCAGGTTTCACCTCCCTGTCGGCGGCGCTGGACTACCTGCAGGCGCACCCGAAGGAAACCGTGTGGGCGATGAACTGGGACGCGCCCAGCCGTCCGAAGGATGACCAGATCAACGAAAACATGGTCCTGCTGGTGCTGGCCGGGCCGGACTTCAAGACCGAGCGCGACGCGCTGGCATGGGTCGGTTATCCGGCCAGCAGATCGGTGGCCGGGTTCGAGGCCGCCAAGGGACGGCCGCCGCGCACCGTGCAGGCCTGGACCGCCGTCCTGGGCGCGGCCGCGCACAACGCGGGCAGGCAGGACACCGACATCGGCTACGTAATCCACGACGCCAACAACACGCTCGTCGACTCGTCCGAGCGCCTGGCCGGCCTGGCGCAGACGCTCACGAGCGAGCTGGTCGAATTCGACTTCATGAAGCAGGCGTTCAATACCCCGGCCCTGCTGGGCGAGATGGGCGCCGGCACCGCCCTGACCAACGTCGCGCTGGGCATCGCCTACGCCAACCATTTCGGCAAGAACGTGCTGGTGGCGGGCACCAGCGACAACGCGCACCTGACCGGCGTACTGGTCGTGCCGCCGGCCAAGGTGCGTCCGATCATCCCGGACGAACCGTGGTTCCGCGCGCGCGGGGAGAACAATGCGTATCTGATGTGGTGGGGCTTGCGCCACGACGCTCCGAAAAGCTCGCAGGGATATTCGAAATGACGCCGGCCAAGGCGCGCCGGGAGGAACGCCCATGCCCGGCGTAATCCGTCTGAACGACCCCACCAGCCATGGGGGCAAGGTGATTTCGGCCGCGCCCAACAGCAAGGTCAGAGGAGTGGCCGTGGCGCGCAAGGGCGACCGTTGCACTTGCCCGCTGCCGGGGCATGGACTTTGCCGCATTGCCGAGGGCGACCCGAAGCTGCTCATCGATGGCGTTCCGGTGGCATTCGAGGGCCATCAAACCGATTGTGGCGCAACCCTGATCTCGACAATGCCGACCAGCAAGCGCGGCTAGGGTACGAAACGCACCCATGGTTACCGCGCTTACGCCACTTGCAACACGATCTTGCCTACGTGACTGGAACTTTCCATCAAGGCATGGGCGTCGGCTGCCTGTTCCAGAGGGAAAGAGCGGAAAATCACCGGGCGCACGCGCCCCGCTTCGATCAGCGGCCACACCCTGGCGCGCAGGGCGGCGGCGATCGCGGCCTTGAATTCGACCGGGCGCGGACGCAGGGTCGAGCCGGTGATGGTGAGTCTGCGGCGCAACACCTGGCCGAAATCGACCGTGCCTTTGGCGCCGCCCAGCAAGGCGATGATGGCGATACGGCCATCGTCGGCCAGGCAGGCCAGTTCGCGGTGGACATAATCGCCGGCGACCATGTCGAGCACCACGTCCACGCCCCTGCCCCCGGTCAATTCCATGACGACGGCGACGAAGTCTTCGCTGCGGTAATTGATGGCGCGCTCGGCGCCCAGCGCTTCGCAGGCGCGGCATTTGTCGTCGCTGCCGGCGGTGGCGAACACCCGGTGGCCGAAGGCGCTGGCGAGCTGGATCGCGGTCACGCCGATGCCGGAACTGCCTCCCTGCACCAGCAGGGTGTCGGACCCGCTCAGGCGGGCGCGCTCGAACACATTGCTCCACACGGTGAACAGGGTTTCCGGCAGCGAGGCCGCTTCCAGCGCGCTCAATCCGGCCGGGATCGGCAGGCATTGCTGGACAGGGGCGGCGCAATATTCGGCGTAGCCGCCGCCCTGCACCAGCGCGCACACCAGCTCGCCCTGGCGCAGATCGCTGCCGGCCAGGTCGCCGCCGACGATCTCGCCGGCCACTTCCAGCCCCGGCAGGTCGGACGCGCCCGGCGGCACCGGGTAGTGCCCGAGGCGCTGCAGCACGTCGGGCCGGTTGACCCCGGCCGCATGCACCTTGATCAGCACCTCGCCCGGCTTGAGCTCGGGCATGGGACGGTTACACAGGCTCAGCACATCGGGCGGACCGGGCTGGCGGATTTCAATCGCGCGCATGATGGCAACTCGCTCACAAAAGCGCGATTGTACTGGCGATCAGCCTCCGCTGCGCGAATGCAGGGGCAGCGGCATGCCGGGATGCCAGTTGCGCGACAGTGCCTGCCCCTCTTCCAGCTGCTCGACCGTCATCTGGCGCATGATGGCGCTGCGCTGCTCGGCCGCGTTGGCGTGGCCGCTGGCGGCGGCCAGGTTCCACAGCATGTAGGCGATCACCTTGTCCTGCGGCATGCCGGCCACGTGGTAACGGTACATCAGCCCCAGCGCGTGCTGGGCTTCGGCATGGCCCTGCTCGGCCGCCTTGCGGAACCACTCGACCGCCTGGCGGTGATCCTGCGGCACCCCGTTGCCGGTGTAATACATGGCGCCCACCACATACTGGGCGTCGGCCTTGCCCTGCTCGGCCGCCTTGCGGTGCCAGAACATGGCTTGGCGGTAATCGCGCGGCACCCCGCGCCCCATGTAATGCATCAGCCCCAGCAGATGCTCGGCGTCGGCATTGCCGGCCTTGACCAGCGGCGTGACCTGCTTGAGCGCGCGCGCATAGTCGCCGCTCTTGTAGGCGGCGGCCGCTTCGGCAAAGCCGCCGGCGGCGTGCGCGTTCAGGCCGACAGCCATCAGCATGGCGAGAAACAGGCGGCGCGCCATCGCCGGCCTCATTTCCAGCTCACTTTGCCCAGCCCGTCGACGCTGACGTTGCGCGTGGGCGGCTTGCCGTACACGATGACCGAGCCCAGCCCGTTGAGCGACAGCGCGGCGCTCTGGCGCGCATAGACGGTGGCGTTGCCCAGGCCGCCCAGGTCGATGTCGACGCTGTCGACCTGGAACTGCTGGGCGTTCAGGCCGCCCAGGCCGCCCAGGTTGGCGCGCAGCCAGCGCGCCTGGCCGGCCAGGGTGACCACCCCGGCGCCCATCAGATTGAGATCGATGCCTTCGCGCGCGCCGCCCTGGATGCTCATGCTGCCCAGGCCGCCCAAAGTGGCCTTGATGATGCGGTAGTCGCCATTGACCTTCATGGAGCCGGCGCCATCGAGCGACAGTTCCAGGCGGTCACCGGAAAAGCCGCTGATGTCGGTCCAGCCCAGGCTGTCCGAGACCACTTCGCGCAGCCTCGGCAGGGTCAGTTCGGCGTGCAGGCCGCCGATCCGGCCGGTGAACTTGATTTCGGCGATGTCGGTATCGATGGTCAGGGTGTCGCCATGCTGGCTGGTGGTGGTGCGCTCGATCCAGCGCTTGTCGCCGCTCAGGACCAGGCCAGGGGTCGCGCCCTGGCGCAGGCGCAGTTCGATCGCGCCGTCGAGCCTGACCCGCTCCACACGGGCATCGATGGCGCGCGTTTCGCTGGCATTGGCGCTGTCCTGCGCGCACGCCAGGCCGCTCAGCGCGCCGAACAGCAAGGCGGCGCCGGCGCCGATGATCCGATTCATCCCAGTCTCCCGTGTGCATGGTCAGTAGCTGCCAACTGTAGCGGCGCGCCGGGGCGGCGGCCAGCGTTGTGCGATGAACTGCAAAAAACGCGGATCAGGCGTGCGGAATGGCGGTTTGACCATGGCGGCCCGTACGGCCATACTACCCGCATGCGCACCACCCTTTCCTCCTCGTACGACGCGGTCGTGGCCGGCAGCGGTCCCGGCGGGGCGGCGGCGGCGCGTGCGCTGGCGCGCGCCGGCTGGCGCGTGCTGCTGGCCGAACAGGGCGGCGCCGAGCCGCTGCAGGGCAAGCTGGTACAGATGGCGCGCATGGCGGCCGTGCCCGGCAAGGGCGCCTTCCTGCACAGCGACGCCTCGCTGCTGGTGCAGGGCGTGACCTTGGGCGGCAGCACGGCGGTCAACTTCGCCACCGCGGCCGCCCCGCCACTTGCGCGCTTCGCCGCCCTCGGCATCGATCTGGCGCCGGCCTTGGCGGCGTTACGCGCCGAGCTGCCGATCGGCCCCTTGCCGGACGAACTGATCGGACCGATGGCCGCGCGCATCGCCGCGGCGGCGCGCGCCAGCGGACTCAACTGGCAGAAGCTCGACAAGATGATTCGCCCGGCGCTGTGCCGCAGCGGCTGCTGGCGCTGCGCCTACGGCTGCCCGTTCGGCGCCAAGTGGAGCGCGCGCGACCTGGTCGAGCAGGCCTGCGCCCAGGGCGCCACCCTGGCCGCGCAGTGCCGGGTCGAACGCGTGCTGCTCGAGGACGGCCGCGCCGCCGGCGTGGAACTGCTCCGCGGCGGCGAGCGCATGGTGATCAAGGCGCCCGTCGTGATCGTGGCCGGCGGCGGCATCGGCAGCCCGCGCCTGCTGCACCGCTCCGCTCTGGCCGGGCCGCGCGCGCCATTCTTCAGCGATCCGGTGGTGGCGGTGGCCGGCGCGGTCGACGGCATCGATGGCGGGGCCGAAGTGCCGATGGCGGCCGGCCTGCATTTGCCGGACGAGGGCATCACCCTGGCCGACATGACCCTGCCCGGCCCCATGTATCAGGCGTTTGCGCTGCAGGCCGGGCGCCTCGACCGGGTCGGCGCGCACCGGCGCAGCTTGACCATCATGGTCAAGATCGGCGACCGGATCGGCGGCGCGGTCGGCCCGCGCTGGGTCGACAAACGCCTGCACGCGCACGACCGGGCCAGGCTGGCGCGGGGCACCGCGATGGCGCGCGCGATCCTGGCCGGGGCCGGCGCACGCAAGCTGTTCCAGACCCACCATTTCGCCGCGCATCCGGGCGGCAGCGTGCCCATCGGCGCCGGCGTCGACCGGCATTTGCAGACGGCCGCGCCCGGGGTGTACGTGTGCGACGCCTCGGTCCTGCCGGGGCCGTGGGGACTGCCGCCCACGCTCACCCTGCTGTGCCTGGGCGAGCGCCTGGGCGGCTACCTGGCCGCCCAGGCCTAGCAGCCTGCCGGGCTGCTAGTAAGCGAGCGAGCCGGCCAGCGCGCCCTGAACCAGCTCGTCGATCTCGCCGGTGATGTTGCTCATCACACTGGCGACGACGGCAAATTCCTTGCCGACCTGCCCTGCCCGCGCCGCCACGATCTGGGCATTGAAGGCGACCATGCGGGCCTGTTTGGCGATGGTCTTGATGTCGCCCATCATTTCCTGCATCTGCTTGCGTTGCAGCTGCGCGTGGCGCCTGGCCTGCTCCTCGTAGACCAGGGTCAGGCCGTTGAGCACGCTCAGCAGCGGGGTGGCGGTACGCACCAGCTCATCGAGCAGCAGAGGCGCGCCGCGCACATCGCCAATGATCGCCTCGAGCGTGGTTTCGGCCAGCTTGATGAAGTCGCGGATGATCTTGTCGCCCTGCAAGGTGCCGAAATAAGCGTCTTGCAATTGGCCGCAGAAAATGCCGGGCAAACCGTGCTTGCCTTCGACCAGGGTGATATGGGCGTCGCGAAACGCCGCCAGGGTGTCGTGCGCGGTGGCGGCCGCGCCCTCGTGGCCGAGCGAGGCCAGCACGGCGTACAGCACCACCCGCTGCGAGGTGAAGCGGCGCCGTCCGGACAGGTTGATCAGGGCGCCGAACACGTCGCCGGACAGCTTGACGCCGGCGCTGTCGTGCTCTTGCCGGTTGCGGGGAACTACTGCGTGGTCGAACATCTGTGCCTCCGTGTCGTGGGTGCCGTGGTACGGCTAACCCTCGTACATCAGCAGGTTTCGTGCCATCTCGACATAGCGCCGCAGGCGCCCGCACTCACCAAGTTGGCGCAGGGCACGCACCAGCGCGACCGGGCGTGTGCCAGCAAGTGGCAGGGACATCGACTGCATGTTGGCGCAGGTCACTTTCCGCTCGTACCAGGCTTAGAGTTCACTTAAGGTCCCGCTCAGCGATCCCCCCGTCATTTTGTAGTTACAGTCCTACAAACTATCAATAAAACGATGCAATAGCCACCACTCCCGGGGCACCGCTTACTATGGCGGCTATGCGTAATAGCTATTTACTATTGGAAATTTAATTCCAATTAGAAATATGCAACAGATTGTAATCGCAAGCGTGTGTCGGCTGAGGCCGCGCGAGGTGCGATGCTAAATTGCCCACTCGCGACTCGTCGCGTCTATCTGCCACAACCCAGCCTTTGTTGAAGGCAAACTCAAAAGGTGCAAATATGAATAAATCCAAAGCATTACTGTCCGCTCTGGCGTTGGCTGCGGCCTCGTTCGGCGCTCAGGCAGCCGACATCAGCCACCCGGAAGAAGCTCTGACCTGGGACGCGGACAACACCGTGTTCTTCGGTGCCAAGTTTGGCTCCCAAAATGCCGGCAACACCTTCTCCGACAAGTACTCGTTTACCACCTCGGTCGCCGGCACCCTCACCGGTGACGTGTGGTCGATCGGCGGCAGCGATGTCACCGGTTTGTCGATCAACGATTTCTCGCTGTACGACGGTGGCGGCAAGCTGCTGACGGCGACCCAGCTGTCCTCGGGCAACGTCGACAACTGGAACTTCTCGTACGCGAACCTGGCCGCCGGCAGCTACTACGTGCTGATCAACGGCGCATCGCTGGGCAATGGCGCCGGCAAGTACACCGCCGACCTGGCACTGGCACCGGTACCTGAGCCGGAAACCTATGCAATGATGCTGGGCGGCCTGGGCCTGCTGGCCTTCACCGCACGCCGCCGCAAGCAGAAAGACCAGGCGTAATCACCGCGCCTCTCGCTCGACCGGCCGCCGGAACCATGCTGTTCCGGCGGCTTTTTTTCGTCCGGCATACCTAACGTGGCAGAAACGCCAATATGCCCTAAAATATAACGCCATCGACTTTCGCTTTCGAGGTGACCATGCTGCTGCGCACCCTGTCCGTCCTGCTGGCCGGATTCTTCCTCTCCCTGCCGGCCCTGGCCGCCAGCACCGACCGCTGGTCGCTGCCGGTGCACGTCAAGCAGCTCGGCAACGGACTGACCGTGGTGGTCTCGCCCGACCATTCCTCGCCCACCGTCGGGGTGTCGGTGGTGTACCACGTCGGCATGCGGCTGGAACCGAAGAACCGCACCGGCTTCGCGCACCTGTTCGAACACCTGATGTTCCAGGGCACGCCCAACGCCCCCAAGGGCGCGTTCGACCGCGCCATCACCGAAGGCGGCGGCCAGAACAACGGTTCGACCCGTCCCGACTACACCGACTACATCGAGACCGCCCCGGCGTCGGCGCTGCAGGCCATACTGTGGCTGGAAGCGGACCGCATGAAAACCCTGGATTTCAACCCCGCCACGCTGAAGAACCAGCAGGATGTGGTCAAGGAGGAGATTCGGGTCAACGTCAAGAACCAGCCCTACGGCGGCTTCATGTGGATCGACATCAACCAGTACGCCTTCCAGAAATGGGAAAACAGGCACGACGGCTACGGCAGTTTCGACGACCTGGAAGGCGCCAGCCTGGACGATGTGCGCAGCTTCCACCGCGACTACTACGGCCCGAATAACGCAGTGCTGGCCATTGCCGGGGATATCAGTGCCGCGCAGGGCTTCGCCCTGGCGCAGAAATATTTCGGCGCGATCGCGCGCCGCCCGACACCGCCGCCGGCCGATTTTACCGAGCCGCTCAACACGGCCGAAAAGCGGGTCGCGCAGAGCGATGCGCTGGCCCAGGTGCCGGCCATCGCGGCGGCCTGGAAAATGCCGCCGCGCGGCAGCCCCGATCAGGCCGCGATGACGGTGCTGGGCAACCTGCTGGCCGAGGGCGATGCCTCGATCCTGTACCAAAGCCTGGTCAAGGGGCGCGAACTGGCGCTCAACGTCGACGGCCTGTACGGCTTGACCAGCCCCTGGGAATACGACGGCCCTACCCTGTTTACCGTGTTCGCCCTGTACAAGCCGTCGACCAATGCCGATGCGGTGCTGGCCGCGATCGACGAGGAGATCGCCAAGGTGGCCAAACATGGCGTGGATGAGGCCACCCTGGCGCGCGTAAAGACCCACATGCTGGCCGACTGGTACAACTCGCTGGAAAGCTTTGTCGGCCGCGCCAATCACCTGGCCAAGCTGCAGACCCTGTGGGGCGATGCCCAGGTCGTCAACCAGATCCCCGGCTGGATCGACGCGGTGAGCCCGGCCGACATTGCGCGCGCGGCCAGCACCTACCTGACCCGCAACAACCGTACCGTGATCGACCGCAAACCCGCGGCCAAGCCATAAGGAGACCGCGATGAACAAACTGATATTCGCCTTCTGCGCGGCGCTGGCCTGCGCGCCGTGCGCGTGGAGCGCCGGCGCGGCACCGTCGAAGATGCCGCCGTTCGGCAAGGACAAGCCGATTCCCGTGCCCAGCATCACCAAGAAGACCCTGTCCAACGGCCTGCAGGTGTGGGTGGTGCCGCGCAGCGGCCTGCCGCGGGTCGATTACGTGCTGGCCGTGCGCGGGGCCGGCTATGCCGCCGACGATGCGCGCCATCCGGGCTTTGCCAACATCCTGGCCGGCCTGCTCAACGAAGGCACCTCCAAGCGCGATTCGCGCGCCGTGGCCGAAGCGGCGCAGAGTTACGGCGGATCGGTGGGCGGCGGCGCCAACAACGACGGCATCACGGTGTCGGCCAATGCACTGGCCTCGCACGCCGGGCCGATGATGGACCTGCTGGCCGAAGTGGTGCGCACGCCGGCGTTTCCGCCCAACGAGGTGCAGCTGGCCAAGACCAACGCGCTGCAAAACCTGAAGGTGCAGGAAGCCCAGCCGGGCTTCCGGGCCGACCGCGCGCTCAGCAAGGCGATCTACGGCGCCCATCCGTACGGCCAGACCACGCCGACCGAGGAATCGATCGAGTCCGTCAGCGAAGCGGGGCTGCGCAGCGAGCATGCGCGGCGTTTCAGGCCCGAGCGCAGCCTGCTGGTCATTACCGGCCGGATCGGCAGCGCCGACGCGATCCAGCTGGCCACGGTGGCGTTCGGCGACTGGAAGGCGGCCGGTGAGGCGCCGCCGGAGACGCCGCCGGCGCCAGGCGCCGCCAAGCCGGTGCGGCTGGTGCTGGAGCGGCCGGGCAGCGTGCAATCGACGCTGCGCCTGGGCAGCCCCGGCTCGGCCGCCAGCGCCGGCGACTACGTGCCGCTGCGCCTTGCCAGCACCATCATCGGCGGCAGCTTCAGCAGCCGCGTCAACCTCAATCTGCGCGAGGAAAAGGGCTATACCTACGGCGCCACGGCCGGCGCGCGCATCTACCGTGACGGCGGCGGCATCGTCGGCGGCGCCGACGTGCGCAATGAAGTGACCGGCGCGGCGCTGCAGGAATATATGAAGGAGTACCGGCGCCTCGGCGCGCAAGCCGTGCCGGCCGCGGAAATGAGCATGAACAAGCGCTACATGGCGGGCAGCTACCTGGTCAGCAACCAGATGCAGCGGGCGGTGGCCGGTACGCTGGCGGGCAACTGGCTGATTGGCCTGCCGGCCGAGTTCCTGGGCCAGTTCGTACCGAAGATTCAGAAGGTCTCGGCCGACCAGGTGCGGGCGATGGGCAAGAAGTACTTCGCGCCGGAGCGCCAGTCGATCGTGGTGGTGGGCGACAGCAAGGCGATTGCGGCGCAGTTGAAGCCATTCGGCGAGTTCACGGTGAAGGATAAATAAGCCGCCCTCGCGCACGCGGAATAAAAAAACCGCCAGACGCATCGCTGCGCTGGCGGTTTTTTACCGGCCGAAGCCGGCAAGCCTTACAGGGGAGCGGCTTCCGCAGCGCCTTCAGCGGCCTTCATCGACAGCTTCAGACGGCCGCGGTCATCGGTTTCCAGAACCTTGACGCGCACTTGCTGGCCTTCTTTCAGATAGTCGGCCACGGCGTTCACACGCTCGTTGGCGATCTGCGAGATGTGCAGCAGGCCGTCCTTGCCCGGCATGACCTGGACGATCGCGCCGAAGTCCAGCAGCTTGAGCACCACGCCGTCGTAGGTCTTGCCCACTTCGACCGAGGCGGTCAGCTCTTCGATGCGGCGCTTGGCTTCCTGGCCGGCGGCGGCGTCGACGGACGCGATGGTGACCACGCCTTCGTCGCTGATGTCGATCTGGGTGCCGGTTTCTTCGGTCAGCGCGCGGATGACGGCGCCGCCCTTGCCGATCACGTCACGGATCTTCTCAGGGTTGATCTTGATGGTGATCAGGCGTGGTGCGAAGTCCGACAGTTCGGTCTTCACGTGCGGCATGGCCTTCTGCATTTCGCCCAGGATGTGCTCGCGGCCTTCCTTGGCTTGCGCCAGCGCCACTTGCATGATTTCCTTGGTGATGCCCATGATCTTGATGTCCATCTGCAGCGCGGTAATGCCATTGGCGGTACCGGCTACCTTGAAGTCCATGTCGCCTAGGTGATCTTCGTCGCCCAGAATGTCGGACAGGACGGCGAACTTGCCGCCTTCCTTGATCAGGCCCATGGCGATACCGGCCACGTGCGCCTTCATCGGCACGCCGGCATCCATCAGCGCCAGGCAGCCGCCGCACACCGAGGCCATCGAGGAGGAACCGTTCGATTCGGTGATTTCCGACACCAGGCGCACCGAGTACGAGAACTCGTCCGGCGCCGGCAGCGCTGCGACCAGCGCGCGCTTGGCCAGGCGGCCGTGGCCGATTTCGCGGCGCTTCGGCGTACCGACGCGGCCGGTTTCACCGGTGGCGAACGGAGGCATGTTGTAGTGCATCATGAAGTCGTCGGTGTACTCGCCCATCAGCGCGTCGATCTTCTGGCTGTCGCGGGCGGTGCCGAGGGTGGCCACGACCAGCGCCTGGGTTTCACCACGGGTGAACAGGGCCGAACCGTGGGTGCGCGGCAGCACGCTGGTGCGGATCGCGATCGGACGCACGGTGCGGGTGTCGCGGCCGTCGATGCGTGGCTCGCCGTCGAGGATCTGCGAACGCACGATCTTGGCTTCCATGTCGAACAGGATGTTGCCCACTTCGGCGGCATCCGGCGCGCTCTGGCCGGCGGCGGCCGCTTCGGCTGCCAGGTCGGCGTTCACTTGCGAGAACGCGTCCTTCAGCTTGGCGGTGCGGGCCTGCTTGTCGCGGGTCTGGTAAGCATCGCGGATCTTGGCTTCGGCAAAGTGCGCAACGCGGGCGATCAGCGCTTCGTTCTTCGCTGCCGGCGCCCATTCGACTTCCGGCTTGCCGCCTTCGGCCACCAGCTCGTGGATCGCGTCGATCACGGCCTTCATCTGGTCGTGGCCATAGACCACGGCGCCGAGCATGATTTCTTCGGACAGTTGCTGGGCTTCCGATTCGACCATCAGCACGGCCGTTTCGGTACCGGCCACGACCAGGTCCATCTGCGAGGTTTTCAGCTGGTTGGTGGTGGGGTTCAGGATGTACTGGCCGTTGGCGTAGCCGACGCGCGCGGCGCCGACCGGGCCGCTGAACGGGACGCCCGACACGCACAGGGCGGCCGAGGCGCCGATCATGGCGGCGATGTCTGGATCGATTTCAGGATTGACCGACAGTACGTGGATGATGACCTGCACTTCGTTCAGGTAGCCTTCCGGGAACAGCGGACGGATCGGACGGTCGATCAGGCGCGACGTCAGCGTTTCCTTCTCCGATGGACGGCCTTCGCGCTTGAAGAAACCGCCCGGGATCTTGCCGGCAGCGTAGGTCTTCTCGACGTAATCGACGGTCAGGGGGAAGAAGTCCTGGCCAGGTTTCGCGTCCTTGCGCGCCACCACGGTGGCCAGAACGACGGTGTCTTCCACCGACACCAGCACGGCGCCGGAGGCCTGGCGTGCGATCTCGCCGGTTTCCAGCGTGACCTTGTGCTGACCGTACTGGAAGGTTTTCGTAACTTTGTTAAACATGGGTAATCCCTTTCATTTTGCCGACAGATTTTCAGGAGCTGTCGTTCACCTCACCACAGGCAACTTAACTTGCTGCCTCACTACATTTTCGAATGCCACAAATGCAAAATGCCCGCGGCAGCGAACTGACGCAGGCATTTATTTAAACTTGTACTGGCAAAAATTACTTACGCAGGCCCAGTTTAGCGATCAGGTCGCGGTAACGGGTCGCGTCCTTGCTTTTCAGGTAGGACAGCAGGCTCTTACGACGGTTAACCATCATGATCAGACCGCGGCGCGAGTGGTGATCCTTGGCGTGGGCTTTGAAGTGGCCATTGAGTTCGTTGATGCGTGCGGTCAGCAGAGCGACTTGCACTTCCGGGGAGCCGGTGTCGTTTTGACCACGGGCGTTGTCCGCGATAATCGCGGCTTTGTCGATGTTTTCTACGGTCATGATGTTACCTTTCACATGCGGTGCAGGAGTCGCAACCCCGGCGCACCGTGAACTTCGTTAATTAAAACTACACTTTGCGTCCGGCCAAAACGGCCAGACCGGCAAGTATAGAGGAAAACGCATCGTGCCGCCAGTGCAGAATGCGCCGCCGCTGGCCCCGCTGGCAATATTGCCCCCTCAGCCCGGCACACTTCTGCCCTGACGGAACTCCAAGGTCCCGCGGCGCCACTCAATACGCGGTCAATCTTACCGAGCCATTCCATCAAGTGGAGGATGATCCAATGGGTCTCAGTATTTCCAAGCGAGCCCAATACGAGCAAACACCAGCGCGCTCCGAACCGCATGCCGGTGCAACCAGCGCAAGCGCTCGCCGCAGCGCCAGCGGGCCGCCGCCCCGGGTGAAAGAGAAATTCAAGGAGTTACAAAAACTCGGAAAGTCGTCGAATGGGCAGCTGAATCGCTATGCGGCCACCGCGACGAAACTGGCGCGCAAGAACGTGCAGCCAGGACCAGAGATGTCAAAACTTGACTTCGAGAACATGCCTACGCTCATCCGCGTCGAAAATGCGCGCCATCCGGAGCTCAATCTGAGCCTCTATTCGACCCCCGGTGACTTTTTGCGCAATTTGTCAATGATGCCCGAAGGCGCTTCCCGTTCCATCGTGAGACTGGCCAACCCAGATGGCGCTTCCGTCTTTCACCACGTGATCGTCGACGTGCGCAAGGAAAACGGGCAGCCCCCGACACTGCTTGTCCTTGAGCCGGTCACCTTAAATATGGCCACCTTCACGCCGCAGTTGGCATTCTGGGCGGACATGCGCAGACATGGAATTGACACCTCCCGGGTTGCGGTCGTAGAGGCGGGAGCACAAACTTCTCCCAACGGCTGCATCATGTACTGCCTGAACTACGCCCTCAAAGCGTTGAAGAACCGCGCCGCGTTCGACGGCATGCACCGGAACCTCGCGCAACAGAGGGGGCCAGGCCACGAGTTGGGCCTGGAGCGGCATATCGCTCAAAGCAGCGGCGTCCTTACCAATTTCAGTCCGCAAGATATACGAGGATTCCTTGGCAATATCGCATTCGCAGCCGGGCCACTCGTGTTGCCGCCCGACTTCTACAAGCACATGAATTCAGCCACACTTGCCAAGACAGTATCCGAGATCGCCGCGCAACATTGCGTCCCTGGCGAACGGCCCGCCACCGCCCGTGTCAACAGCGCGCGTCATCCCGTGCCGGAATCGCTGGAGCAGCGGGTGGCCGCCTTTACGGTAACGCGGCCGAACCAGAACGGCGATATGCGCACCTACAGCGCGTCCATCGAAGGCTTTCGTCTGCAGGAAATTGCACGGGCGAAGAAGGAATTACCGTAAAGCAGATAGTCACGGTAGCTTGCGCTGACGGTGCAGAATGGCGCCACCTTTGGCATGATGGAGGTTTTCCTCTTCGAAGGTGGTTTTTATGCAAAAACTTGCCCTCACGACTTTATTGGCTGCGGCCTTGGGATTGGCCGGCTGTGCCGGGCTGATCCGCACCCAGCCCTCCCCGGGCGACCCGGTCGATGTGGTGCTCAGCAAGATGGGCAAGCCGACCGCGATTTATCCGGAGGCCGACGGCCAGGCGTTCGAGTACGCCACCGGGCCGATGGGCCAGTACACTTTCATGGCCCATATCGGGCCGGATCAGCGCCTGCGCGGCTTCGAGCAGGTGCTCGGCGCGGAAGGGTTTGGCCGGATCAAGGTCGACGTGGCGACCAAGGACGAGGTGCTCAGGCTGATCGGGCACCCGGCCGAGCGGTCGCGCGTGGCCTTGAACGATTACGAAGTGTGGTCGTACCGGTACAAGGAAAACGGCGTGTGGAACTCGATGATGCACGTGCATTTCGACCGCGCCGGGATCGTCAGGATGATGATGAACGGGCCTGATCCGATGTATGAGGAGAAGCGCTTTTTCAGGGACTGACCGGTCGTCCCCGCTCGCGCGAGGACGACAGTGAATTCTTGTACCCGCCCCTGTACCCCGCCGGTCAGACGTTGGTCGCCTGCGGATCGACCCGCTCGACCTTCGAGTGCAGCTTGTTCAGCGCCGCCAGATACGCCTTGGCCGAGGCCACCACGATATCCGGATCGGCGCCCAGGCCATTGACGATGCGCCCGGCCTGCGACAGGCGCATCGTCACTTCACCCTGCGACTGGGTGCCGGTGCTGATCGCGTTCACCGAGAACAGCACCAGCTCGGCGCCGCTCTGGACCTGGCCCTCGATGGCATTGACGGTGGCGTCGACCGGACCGTCGCCCTTGCCTTCGCACACATATTCCTTGCCGTCGACCGCGAATACCACCTTGGCCGCCGGGGTTTCCCCGGTTTCCGAGTGCTGCGCCAGCGACACGAAGCGATAGTGCTCGCCTTCCTGCGCGCGGTCTTCGGCCGATACCAGCGCCGTGATGTCTTCGTCGAAAATCTCGGCCTTGCGGTCCGCCAGATCCTTGAAGCGCGCGAACGCGGCGTTGACCTCCCCTTCGGACTCAAGCTCGATGCCCAGTTCGCGCAGGCGTTCCTTGAAGGCGTTGCGGCCCGACAGCTTGCCCAGCACGATCTTGTTGGCGGCCCAGCCCACGTCTTCGGCGCGCATGATCTCGTAGGTTTCGCGCGCTTTCAAAATGCCGTCCTGGTGAATGCCCGAAGCGTGCGCGAAGGCGTTGGCGCCCACCACCGCCTTGTTCGGCTGGACCGCGAAGCCGGTGATCTGCGAAACCATCTTGGAGGCGGCCACGATCTGGGTGGTGTCGATCCCCAGCTGCAGCTTGAAGTGGTCGGCGCGCGTGCGCACGGCCATGACGACTTCTTCCAGCGCCGTGTTACCGGCCCGTTCGCCCAGGCCGTTGATGGTGCATTCGATCTGGCGCGCGCCGCCGATCATGACGCCGGCCAGCGAGTTGGCCACCGCCAGGCCAAGGTCGTTATGGCAGTGCACCGACCAGATTGCCTTGTCCGAATTGGGGATGCGCTCGCGCAGGCGCTTGATGGTGGCGCCGAACACTTCCGGCACGGCATAGCCGACCGTGTCGGGGAAGTTGATGGTGTTGGCGCCTTCGGCGATCACCGCTTCGAGCACGCGGCACAGATAATCCTCATCCGAACGGCTGCCGTCTTCGGGCGAAAATTCGATGTCGTCGGTGTACTGGCGCGCGCAGCGGATGGCCAGCTTGGCCTGCTCGAGCACCTGCTCGGGCTCCATGCGCAGCTTCATTTTCATGTGCAGCGGCGAGGTGGCGATGAAGGTGTGGATGCGCTTGCGCGCGGCCGGCTGCAGCGCTTCGGCGGCACGCGCGATATCGCGGTCGTTGGCGCGCGAGAGCGAGCAGATGGTGGAGTCCTTGACCGCCGCCGCAATGGCGCGGATGGCGTCGAAGTCGCCCGGCGAGGCGGCCGCGAAGCCGGCTTCGATCACATCCACGCGCAGGCGTTCGAGCTGGCGCGCAATGCGGACCTTTTCGTCCTTGGTCATCGATGCACCGGGCGATTGCTCGCCGTCGCGCAGGGTGGTGTCGAAAATGATCAGGCGGTTCGAGTCGGACATGAGGTCTCCGGAGTAGCTAATGGAATGTGGGAATGCGTTTTTGGCGGCCGGTCAGCGCCGCTCGCTCGGGTCGACCGCTTCCTCGTCGGTCTGGATGATGCTCACCGGCCGGCCCTTGGCCAGGCGCCAGAAGTACACCAGATAGCCGGACAGGCCGTAGGCGGCAAACAGCGGCATCAGGGAACTGGCCGGTTCGATCGCGGCCAGCGCCAGGCCGAGGGCGATCAGGAATACGAAAATGAAGGGCACCGACTTGCGGAAGTTGACGTCCTTGAAGCTGTAGTACGGCACGTTGGTGACCATGGTCAGGCCGGCGAACAGGGTCACGCCCCAGGAGATCCAGGGTGCCAGGAAGCCGGTGTAGCCGTTGTCGTGCAACATCAGGATGTAGCCGGTGACGATGCCCGCCGCGGCGGGACTGGGCAGGCCCTGGAAGAAGCGCTTGTCGACCACTTCGATGTTGGTGTTAAAGCGCGCCAGGCGCAGCGCGGCGCCGGCGCAATACACGAAGGCGGCGATCCAGCCGAATTTGCCGAGGTCGCGCAGCGACCATTCGTACATCACCAGCGCGGGCGCGGCGCCGAAGGAAATCATGTCGGACAGGCTGTCGTACTGGGCGCCGAATTCGGACTGGGTGTTGGTCAGGCGGGCGATGCGGCCATCGAGTCCGTCGAGGATCATGGCGATGAAGATGGCCCAGGCCGAGTGCTCGAAGCGCCCCGTCATGGCTTGCACGATGGCGTAAAAGCCGCAGAACAGCGCGGCCGTGGTGAAGGCGTTCGGCAGCAGGTAAATGCCGCGCCCGCGCACCGGATTGCCGTCGGCATCGAACTTGCGGCGCGTGATGCGGCTGAAGCGCGAGATCTTGCCTTTCTTGGGTCCGGCAGGTTTGCGGCGTGGAAGAGTGGCCATGGGCATTTTCTTGTTCGAGTGAAGGTTCACATTATAGTGGCTGCCTTACTTGAAGCGGACCTTTCCTACCAGACGCATCTGCAAGGTGGTTTCGCCCGGCTCGAAGCTCGGTTCCGAGACCTCGGCCTGCTCGCGCTTGGCCGAGGCGCGCATCATCATGGGCGCTGCGGCGTCCGGGGCCTGGCCGCCGGCGTAGTTGCCGGAAGCTTCGAAATCGACCGTGTCGAGGGTGGCGTCGCCGAGCTTGCGGCCCATGGCGGCGGCGATCGAGGCGATGCGCTCGTTCAAATTCTGATACGTGGCGGCAATGCGCTTGTCGTCGAGCTTCTTGGTGGCGGCGGGCGACAGGCCAAATTGCAGACCGGACAGTGCCAGCAGGCGCTGCACCTGGGCCGTCATTCGGGGCAATCCGGCCAGATTGGTGGTTTTGACTTCCAGCGACTGGCCGACCCGCCAGCCGGTCGGCACGCGCGGCTTGCCGCTCGGCATTCCATTGGGCATGGGACGCTCGTCCGGGTAGACCGGGTAGGCATAGTAGCCGTGGGTTTTCAGTACCGCTTGCGGATCGTCCTTGCGGACGATCTCGGTGCCCTGCTTCATCTTCTGGTTCACGCGCGAGGCGGCGGCGGCCTTGTCCTTGTCCTGCTCTTCGATCGTGAAATAGGCGACGGCCTGGTCGTTGGCCTGGGTGACTTCGCCGAAGGCGGGAACGATGACGAGGGTGCCGGCGGTGGGCGGCGCGGATTGGGCCTGGGCTTGCAGCGCGCACAGCATGGCGCTTGCAATGAGGATTCTTTTGAGGGGCATATTCTTATCTCCTGGTTGATGGACAAGAAAATGGGGCTTGACGCCCCATTAACTTGTTACCCGAGAAGATACGCGGATTTTGGTGCCCTTGTCGCTGTGGACACCAAAAGTGTTAGTTCTTCGACTGGTCGACCAGCTTGTTCTTGGCGATCCAAGGCATCATGGCGCGCAGCTTGGCACCGACCTGCTCGATCGGGTGCTCGGCGGTCAGGCGACGACGCGAGATCAGGGTCGGGGCGCCAGCCTGGTTTTCCAGGATGAAGCTCTTGGCGTATTCGCCGGTCTGGATGTCCTTCAGGCACTGACGCATGGCGTTCTTGGTGTCTTCGGTCACAACACGAGGACCGGTCACGTACTCGCCGTATTCGGCGTTGTTCGAGATCGAGTAGTTCATGTTGGCGATGCCGCCTTCGTAGATCAGGTCGACGATCAGCTTGAGTTCGTGCAGGCACTCGAAGTAAGCCATTTCCGGAGCGTAACCAGCTTCGGTCAGGGTTTCGAAACCGGCTTTGATCAGCTCGACAGCGCCACCGCACAGAACGGCTTGCTCGCCGAACAGGTCGGTTTCGGTTTCTTCGCGGAAGTTGGTTTCGATGATGCCGGCACGGCCGCCGCCGTTGGCCATGGCGTACGACAGGGCGATCTCACGGGCCGAACCGGACTTGTCCTGGTACACGGCGATCAGGTGAGGCACGCCGCCACCGTTGGCGTAGGTGCCGCGCACGGTGTGGCCTGGGGCCTTCGGCGCGATCATGATCACGTCCAGGTCGGCGCGTGGCACGACCAGGCCGTAGTGGGCGTTGAAGCCGTGGGCGAAGGCCAGTACCGCGCCCTGCTTGGCGTTCGGCTCGACGTTTTCCTTGTAGACCTTGGCGATGTTCTCGTCCGGCAGCAGGATCATGATGATGTCGGCGCCCTTGATGGCGTCATTGACTTCAGCAACCTTCAGGCCGGCCTTCTCGACCTTGTTCCACGACGCGCCGCCTTTGCGCAGGCCGACGGTGACGTTGACGCCCGAATCGTTCAGGTTTTGTGCGTGGGCGTGGCCCTGGGAACCGTAGCCGATGATGGCAACGCTCTTGCCTTTAACGAGGGAGAGGTCGCAGTCTTTGTCGTAAAAAACGTTCATGATATTTCCTATGCTTTCTTGTCTAATCTTGTCGATGGGTGTGCCGGGAGCACGTATTACACTTTGAGGATGCGTTCGCCGCGGCCGATGCCGGAACCGCCGGTACGGACCGTTTCGAGGATCGAGGCGCGGTCGATGGAATCGATGAACGCGTCGAGCTTGCCTTTGTTGCCGGTCAGTTCGATCGTGTAGGTCTTTTCCGTAACGTCGATGATGCGGCCGCGGAAGATATCAGCGGTACGCTTCATCTCTTCGCGCTCCTTGCCGACGGCGCGCACTTTAATGAGCATCAGTTCCCGCTCAATGTGGGCGCCTTCGGTCAGGTCCACCACTTTCACCACCTCGATCAGGCGGTTCAGGTGCTTGGTGATTTGCTCGATGATGTCATCCGAGCCGCTGGTGACGATGGTCATGCGCGACAGGGTGGCATCTTCGGTCGGGGCGACGGTCAGGGTCTCGATGTTGTAGCCGCGGGCGGAGAACAGCCCCACCACGCGCGAGAGTGCACCGGCTTCGTTTTCGAGCAGAACGGAAATGATATGTCTCATTTACAGGTCCTCCGAACCGAGCAGCATTTCGGACAGGCCCTTGCCTGCCTTGACCATCGGCCATACGTTCTCGGCCTGGTCGGTAATAAAGTTCATGAACACTAAGCGGTCTTTCATGCCGAATGCTTCGCGCAGCGCGCCGTCGACGTCGCCCGGCTTTTCGATCTTCATGCCCACGTGGCCGAAGGATTCGGCCAGCTTGGAGAAGTCCGGCAGCGAATCCATGTAGGACTCGGAATAGCGCGAACCGTAGTCGATCTGTTGCCACTGGCGGACCATGCCGAGGAAACGGTTGTTCAGCAAAATGATTTTCGGCGTCAGGTGATATTGCTTGCAGGTGGCAAGTTCCTGGATGCACATCTGGATCGAGCCTTCGCCGGTGATGCAGGCGACGGTGGCGTCCGGATTGGCCATCTGCACGCCCATGGCGTACGGCAGGCCCACGCCCATGGTGCCCAGGCCGCCGGAATTGATCCAGCGGCGTGGCTTGTCGAACGGATAGTACTGGGCCGCCCACATCTGGTGCTGGCCGACGTCGGACGTGATGAAGGCGTCGCCCTTGGTCACTTCCCAGACTTTCTCGATCACCGATTGCGGCTTGATGACCAGGTCGGACGAGGCGTACTTGAGGCACTCGCGGCCGCGCCATTCGTTGATCTGTTTCCACCAGTCTTTCAGCGGAGCGGCGTTCGGCTTGGCGTCGGCCGCTTCCAGCTGGGACAGCATCTCGACCAGCACGTCCTTGACGTTGCCGACGATGGGAATGTCGACCTTGACGCGCTTGGAAATCGACGATGGGTCGATATCGACGTGAATGATCTTGCGGGCATTCTGGGCGAAGTGCTTCGGGTTGCCGATCACGCGGTCGTCGAAGCGCGCGCCAATGGCGATCAGCACGTCGCAGTGCTGCATGGCCATATTGGCTTCGTAGGTACCGTGCATGCCGGGCATGCCGACGTAGTTCTCGCTGGAAGCGCGCGAACCGCCCAGGCCCATCAGGGTGTTGGTGGTGGGAAAGCCGAGCTTTTCCACCAGCTTGTTCAGTTCTGGCGATGCATTGGCCAGGATCACGCCGCCACCGGTATAGATCATCGGACGCTCGGCTTGCAGCAGCAGCTGCACGGCCTTGCGGATCTGGCCGGAGTGACCCTTGTCGATCGGCTTGTACGAGCGCATTTCCACTTCACGCGGATACTCGAACGCGCACTTGTGCATCGTGATGTCTTTGGGGATATCGACCAGCACCGGGCCGGGACGGCCGGTCTTGGCGATATAGAAAGCTTTCTTGATCGTCGCCGCCAGGTCTTTCACATCCTTCACGAGGAAGTTGTGTTTGACGACCGGGCGGGTAATGCCGACGGTATCGCATTCCTGGAATGCATCCTGGCCGATCGCGTGGCTCGGGACCTGGCCGGAAATGACCACCATCGGCACCGAATCCATGTAGGCGGTCGACAGGCCGGTCACCGCATTGGTGACGCCGGGGCCGGACGTGACGAGGGCAACGCCGACCGTCTGCGAGCTGCGCGAATAGGCGTCAGCGGCGTGTACGGCTGCCTGCTCGTGGCGAACGAGGATGTGCTGGAATTTGTCTTGCTTGAAGATGGCGTCGTAGATATAGAGGACCGCACCGCCTGGGTAACCGAAAACGTGCTTGACGCCTTCTTCGGCCAGACAACGGACGACTATCTCAGCGCCCGTGATGGGAGCTGCTGGTTCGTTACTCATGATACATTCCTTTCAAGACCCATTGGGAGGTGATCGGATGCTCTCTCCTGACGATACTCGCGGTGCGCGACAGTGCTCAGGCGTTCCTTTTATCTGCGGTCACGGCGATCTTTCACGTCCCCGTAGTGACGTTACGAACCGGCGCTGGGCGCAACTCGTTCAGCTTGAGTGTCTGTGGCGGTGGATGCGAATCTCTCGCGCTTGTGGCACGGGTTAGAGCAAACTGCCTACTAGATGAAAGCGCGTCATGCAGGGGACGCCTTGTGTGGCGGTCGCGGCATGACCATACTGCTTCGGGATGGCGAAGCGTACTATACATTACTGCGTTGCACCATTTAGGTCAAGGAATAAAACCAATATTTGCTTATTTCGCAGGCAAACCGCCCTGTTTTGGCGTAAATAGACGGGCCGCTAGTTACACTCGTGTGTAAAGTTATGCAAAAGTCGCCATTGTTTGCTAGCATGCGACAGTTTTTCCAAATGCCTCCAGGCTATAGAATGGCGGCGCACACACCTCCCCCCACGCATGGCCACAGATAAAGAATTATCCGACTTTCTTGCCAGTGTAGAGCGGCGCGCTTTCAAGCAGGCCGTGTACGCCGTGCGCAAGGATGAGGCGGCCCTGGACATCGTGCAGGATGCGATGATCAAGCTGGCCGACAAGTACGGCGACAAGCCCGCGGCCGAGCTGCCGATGCTGTTCCAGCGCATTTTGCAAAACACCATACTCGATTATTTCAGGCGCGAAAAGGTCAGAAATACCTGGATCAGCCTGTTTTCGGGCCTGGGCCGGCGCGACGGTGACGACGAAGACTTTGATATACTCGAGTCGTACGAGTCGGAGGAAGGCTCGGCGGCAGCGGAATCGACCGCCGACCAGCTGGAACGCGCGCAGACCCTGCGCCTGATCGATGCGGAGGTACAAAAGCTGCCTGCGCGTCAACGGGAAGCCTTCCTTATGCGTTACTGGCAAGATATGGACGTGGCTGAAACAGCGCAAGCGATGGGGTGCTCCGAAGGTAGTGTCAAGACCCACTGTTCCCGTGCAACCCACGCGCTCGCTGAAGCACTGAAAGCCAAGGGAATCAAATTATGAACGCCGACGATCTTAATTTTGCGTACAAGGTACGCCATGCTCTGAACGAGCATCTCGACGACCTGCCCGCGTCGACCACGCAGCGGCTGGCGGCGGCGCGCCAGCAGGCGCTGGCCCGCAAGAAACCCGAGGCGCCGGTGCGCGTGCTGGGCCGCCAGCCGGCCGGTCCGTCCGGCAGGCTGCTGTCGTTCGCATGGCTGGGCCGCGTGTCGGTGGTGGTGCCGCTGCTGGCCCTGGTGGCCGGTCTGGCCGGCATCTATCAATACGAAGAGCAGCAGCGCATCGCCGAAATCGCCGAGCTCGATGCGGCCGTGCTGTCCGACGAATTGCCGCTGAACGCCTATCTCGACCAGGGTTTCAACGCCTATCTCGCCGAGCGCGGGCAAAACTAGATGAGCTTGCGCGCGCTCCCCGCCGGCGTGGTGCTGGCCAGTGTCCTGCTCGCCGGCGCCGTTGCGGCCCAGGCGGCACCGGCCGCGCCCGTGGCGGGGGCGCCCGTCGCCGTCAAACCAATGTGGAAAGATCTCACGCCGGCCCAGCGGGCTGCGCTGGCCCCCCTCTCCGCCGAGTGGGACAGGCTCGACAGCGTGCGCAAGCAGAAGTGGCTCGACATGGGCAACCGCTTCGCCGGCATGAAACCGGACGAACAGCAGCGCGTGCACGAGCGCATGCGCGAGTGGCTCAAGCTGACGCCGGAGCAGCGCCGCCAGGCCCGGGAAAACTACACGCTGACCAAGAAAATCGACAAGTCGGCCAAGTCCGCCAAGTGGGACGAATACCAGCAATTGCCGGAAGAAGAAAAGAAAAAACTGACCGCCGCCGCCGTCGCGGCCAAGAAACCGCAAGTGACCAATCTGCCGCCCAAGGCGCAGCCGGTCACCCGCACCGTCAAGCCTGGCAAGAGCGGCGCGGCCATTTGTCCGCCCGGCACCGTCGCCAACACCGCCGCGGCCCTGCCCGCCTGCGTTCCCCCGCCCGCCGCCAATGTCAAATAGTACGCATGCCGTCGTCACCCCCAGCCTGAAACGCCGCCTGATCAGTATTGTGTACGAAGCGTTCCTGCTGACCGCAGTGGAAATGTTCGCCACCGGCGTGTTCCTGCTGGCTACCCAAAACCGCAAGGGGCCGCTGTTCGAGCATGGCCTGAAAGCCTTCCTGTTCCTCGTCACGGCCGCCTACTTCATCCATTTCTGGACCGACAGCGGCCATACCCTGGCGATGAAAACCTGGCGCATCAAACTGGTCAAGGTGGGCTACGCCAAGGTGCCCTATGGCACGGCGGCGCTGCGCTACCTGCTGGCCTGGGGCTGGTTCCTGCCGGCGCTGGCGGTGTGCTGGGCCTTTCACATCACCAGCAAGGGCGCGGTCAGCGCCGCGCTGGCCATCGGCGTGCTGGCCTGGGCCATGACCGCCTTCCTCGACAAAGACCGTCAATTTCTCCACGATAAACTGGCCGGCACCCGCCTGATCGCCCTGCCCAAGCCGGTCAAGGCCGCCAAAACGGCCGCCGCCTGAAAGGACCGCCGTGAGCCTGGCCTCGGTACGCGCATTCTTCGCCGCCCGCGATCTGAACATCCCCATCATCGAACTGGAAGTGAGCACCGCCACGGTGGCGCTGGCGGCCGAGGCGCATGGCGTCGAGCCGGGCCGCATCGCCAAGACGCTGGCCTTCCGCGTGGCCGACGGCCGCGCGATCCTGCTGGTGGCACGCGGCGATGCGCGGGTCGACAACAAGAAATTCAAGGACACTTTCGGCAAGGGCAAGATGCTCGGCGCCGACGAGGTCGTTGCCCTGACCGGCCATCCGGTCGGTGGCGTATGCCCGTTCGGGCTGGCGCAGCCGCTGGCGGTGTACCTGGACAGCTCGCTGCGCGACTTCGATGAAGTGCTACCGGCCGCCGGCGCGGTGCACACCGCAGTGCGCATCAGCCCGGACCTGCTGGCCCGGGTGACCGGCGGCCAGTGGGTCAGCGTGGTTCAGGAAGTCACAGCGACAGCGTCAGAGACAAATGCCTGAAGACGGTGGCGACGCGCCGCAGGTGGCGCGATTCCGGATGGGTGAGCAGCCACAGTTCGGTCTGGCATTCCTCGAGCACGTCGGTCAACGGCACCAGGTCCGGACGTAGGCGCGCCAGGAATATCGGCAGGATGCCCACCCCCAGGCCCGAGGCGACCAGTTCCATCACGGTCAGGATGCTGCTGACCCGGTAGCGCGGCGCCACGCTGGGGAAGTGCTGCTTGCGCCAGAGCACAGCTGGATGTTCCGGCAACGCATCATCCGGTGCAATCCAGTGCGCTTTGCCCACTTCGACTTCCTTTAGCTTGTGCACCGGACCATCTTTCGCGACAAACAGCGCCATCCGGATGGGACCAACATACTTGCCGATCAAGTGCTGGGGTGGTTGCTTGGTTGCGCGTACCGCAATGTCGGCATCGCGCCGCGTCAGGCTGGCCAGTTCATTACCAGTATGCAGCTCATACGCGAGCAAGGGGTGGCTCGTTTGCCGCGCTTTCAGTGCCGGCGCCACCAGGCCATGCAGGATGGTATCCGTGATGGTGATTCTCACCGTCCCCGAGATCTGTTCGGGCTCCATTTGAATGGCGGAATGGGCCGATTCCAGATGGGTCTCCATCTGCTCGGCGTGCTCGGCCAGAATTTGAGCTGCAGGCCAGTTTGCCCACGGTGACGCCGGCAATCGTTGACGAAAAGGACAACCGCGTGCTGGAAACGTGCGACACCGAGGACGAAGCAGACGAATTGGCTCGTTTCGCCAAACGGTACACCGATCGTCCCGCCGCCGTTATCGTGCACCCGCTGTTCATCGCTCCCCCCTCGATTCCCGCACTTCACGATGACGCAATCCGCACCATCGCCGTTAAATTTGATCGCAGCCCGGACGCCACGCGGCGCTGGCAGTTCAAGGACGTTGTTCCTTTTGTGCGCGCGTGCTTCGAAGAGGCCGGCAAACTGGAATTCAAATGATACCGGGGTCATCATCACATCGCCGTTCGGCGCCGGGGTCGGTCAAGGATCATGTAGGATGGTGCAGCAGACGCTCGCGAAAAATCGGCCACTGTTGCACAAAGTCGTAATGACTGAGCTCTTTCGAGTGGTGTGCCACTAGCATATCCATCAGCGCCACGTAGCGGCTGGTGCGGTCGCGGATTGATAGCTGGAGCAGGTAATGGAGAACGTCGATGGGCTCCTGCACCGCCGACTCCGGCGGCACAAGCGCCGGGTAAGGTACAAATGTTTGCGGGTGGGCCGAGTGCAACATCATCAGGGCGGCGCTGCCGATTCGTTCGCAAGCGCCCATATAACCCAGTTCGGCCAACTTGGCAAGTTCCCAATCCATGCGGTTAAATAGCTCGCTGTCGTTGCGGCTCATCAGCATGATGGGCTGGTCGCCGCGTTCGGCCAGCGCAAGCGTCAGTTTTGGTTCCTTCATTGCGTGGTTCTCCGTGGACAGGTCGGTTGCCCGGCCGAAGGTTGCGGGTGATGGCCAGTCATTGTGCCGGATGAGCTTTCAGCGGCGTTGATTTCGTCGCAGATGCGATACAGCTCGTCCATCGTCTTACCACTAGTATCGCTGTCGGCACCTCGGTCATTGTCGCGCGGCTCCTGTCCGGTACTGCAAAGCACGTGAAATGAGTCGCACCAGCTTTACGGGAACCATGGCGTGGGCCCTGTCGGCAGTGGTACCACGTCGGGCGGCGGCGGACGATTGCCACGAACGCAGACCGTTATGATCGGGCTGATCACGCACGGATTGAGCACCGCGGCCAGGTCCTCATCCGGATATCTCGGGGGCAGTTGAGGAATGGCGTCGTTGCCGATATCTCCGTCGCCACTGGCGACGATGAACGGTCCCGGATCGATCGCGTCCGGGAGGGGCGCGGAAATGACGACGATCGGGACGTAATACCCTCCACCGCCGGAATCGCCGGGGGCGGGAACGGGGTCCTCGAGCACCGGATCATATTCGTAGTAATCGTCGACATGCGCAATGGAGCCGGTCCGTGCGCTCAGGAATCCGCGTACGGCCGTCGCCGCAGCATCGACGGCGGCCTGAAACCGCAGCGCCGCCTGCCCCTGCGGGTCGGGAGCGCCGGTGACACCTTGCGCACGTGTGTACGTGAACACCGTGTAGCCGTCCGGCAGGAGCAGCGCGTCGACACTGACATCCGTCGGGGCGGGCGCGGCGACCCGCAAGCACACTATCGCCCGCTTGCGGTGCAGACGATCGCCTGTCCGGCGCTTTCGAACAGCATCGTCAACGGGGTTGAGTCCGCCCCTGCCGCCAGCTCGTCAGGCGATGGCGATCGCGCCGTCGATGGCGTCGGTTTGTTCGATGCAGGATTGGCATGGAGCAAATTGGCCGGCGTTCCGGATGGTGCCGGCAGTGCCAGAATGACGGCGCGAGCGATGATGCCGAAGTCGTACCCACAAGGGCTGGCTAATTTCCGGCAGGCGTACGCCTGGCAGGGGCGGGTGACGCGCGCCGGCAAGGTCATTGCCAGCTTCAGCCAGGACATGGGAAATGTGGCCGTGAAAGGCTAACGCTGGTAGAGCTCCAGCGGCAAGCCATCCGGATCGGCGAAGAACACGAAGGCCTTGCCGGTGAATTCATCGACACGCACCGGCTCGACCGCGATCCCCTGCCCTTCCAGCCGGGCCTTGCAGGCTTGCACGTCGTCGACTTCGAAGGCCAGGTGACGCAAGCCCTGCGCTTCCGGGTAGGAAGGACGCGCCGGCGCATCGGGAAAGGAAAACAGCTCGATCTGGGCGCCGTCCGGCAGCGCCAGGTCGAGCTTGTACGAGCGCCGCGCCGCGCGGTAGTTTTCTGCCACGATCGTCAAGCCCAGCACCTCCACATAGAAGCGTTTTGAGCGCGCGTAGTCCGAGCAGATAATGGCCGCGTGGTGGATGCGCTTGAGCATGGCTTACAGGCGGAAACCGAGCTTGACGCTGGCGCTCTGGTTGCCGCCCGTGCGGTCGACTTCGGCGGCCAGGTTGGCGAACCCCAGGTTGATGTTCAGGCCGGCGAATACCTTGCCGGCGCTCGGCGATTCCTTGCGCAGGCTGGCCACATTGGGCGTCACGTTGCCCCATACGCGGCCGACGCCGGCATACGGGGTCAGATTGAGAAAGCCCTTCGACACGCTCAGCTCCAGGCTGCGGCTGTTGAAGTCGACCTGGTCGACGCCGGACAGGCGGGTGGCGGCGGCCCTCACGGCCACTGCCGGGATGGCGGTATTGCCGGCCACGATGGCGTACTTGATTTCAGCGCCGATCAGCTTGATGTCGGAACCCGGCACCGCGGTCAGGCTGGCGCCCAGGTCGATATCGAACGGCAGGCCCTTATGCACGTGCAGGCGCGGCATGTAGACGGTGGAACTGTCGCCACCGGCTTTCCTCCAGATCTCGCCATGCTCCATGTTGGTACCGGTCGCTTCGACGCCGACGTCGAAACCGGTGATGCCCAGCGGTTCGGCGGGAGAGACCGATTTGTAGCTGGCGGCGGCGGTGAAATCCTTGGACAGATTGGCGAATTCGGCTTGCGACAAGGTTTGGACGGAACCGAGATCGCCGGCGAAGGCGGGAACGGCGGCTGCGGCGAAGGCAACAGCGAAAAGGTGACGTAGCTGCATGGAAAAACCTGTGTGGTGGAAAGTGGCCGCCATTGTAATGGCAACGTGCCAAGCGTGTCGCCCTCGCGAAAGCGCGGGGGCGACACTTCAGAACCGTTCGTAGTCGAGCAGGTAGCGCCACTGGCCTTCGGGCAGGCTGGCCATCGGCACGCGTCCGATGCGGATGCGTTTCATGGTCACCACCTGCAGGCCAACGGCCTTGCACATGTTGACGATCTGGCCGGGCCGCACGCCCTTGAGGGCGAAACGCAGGCGCGTTTCGTTCTGCCAGCTGACTTTCATCGGCGCGATCTCCTTGCCGTTGTAGCTCAGCCCGTGATTGAGCAGCGCCAGACCGCCCTCGATGATGGCGCCCTTCACTTCCACGATGTATTCCTGTTCGACGCGCGCGCCGTCGTCGATCAGCTTGCGCGCGACCCGGAAGTCCTGGGTGTAGACCACCAGCCCGCTGGCACGCGTTTCGAGGTGCGCGGTCAGGGTCAGCTTGGCCAGGTGGCGCTTGAGGAAGCGCGGCTGGCCATGGCCCTCGGCCAGCGTGGCCGGACCGAGCAGCTCGCTGGCGGGCGTGGCGGCGGGATCGCCGCTGGCGCTGAAACCGGCCGGCTTGTGCAGCAGGATCGTCACCGGCGCGATCTCGGCCAGGGTGGCGTCGGGATGGAGCGTGACCTCCTGTGCGTCGGCCACGCGCGCGCCGGCTTCCTCGACGACCTTGCCGTCGACGCTGATCCAGCCGCCGGCGATGTATTGTTCGGCTTCGCCGCGCGAGCACGGGATCATGTCGGCGACGCGCTTGGCGAGGCGGATGGTGGAGTCGGTCATGCGCTCTGGCGCCAATCCTGGAAAAATGCGGTGAAGGCGGCGATGACCCTGTCGATGTCGGCCGCCGAAATATTGATGTGGGTGACCAGGCGCGTGTGCTGACCCACGGTGGCGCGGATGCGTTCGCGCGCCAGGTGGGCGCGCAGCGCGTCGCAGGCGGCGGGCGGCAGCTCGATGTAGAAAATATTCGTCTGCGGCGTGGCGACCTTGAGCTGGCCGATGCGCGCCAGTCCCTCCGAGAGGCGGGCCGCGTTGGCATGGTCGTCGGCCAGCCGCTCGACATTGTGCTCGAGCGCATACAGGCCGGCGGCGGCGAGGATGCCGGCCTGGCGCATGCCGCCGCCGAGCATCTTGCGCCAGCGCTTGCCCTGTTCGACAAAGGCGCGGCTGCCCAGCAGGACCGAGCCGACCGGCGCGCCGAGGCCTTTGGACAGGCACACGGACACGCTGTCGAAGCCCTTGACGGCGTCGCGCAGGCCGATGCCCTGCTTGACGGCGGCGTTGCAGATGCGCGCGCCGTCGAGGTGGGTGGCCAGGCCGCGCGCGTGCGCGAGCGCGGTGGCGGCCGCCATGTAGTCCTGCCCCAGCACGCGTCCGCCGATGGTGTTTTCCAGCGCCAGCACGCGGGTACGCGCGAAGTGCAGGTCGTCGGGCTTGATATAGGCGGCGATATCGGCCAGCGCAATGCTGCCGTCCGGCTGGTTGGCGATCGGCTGCGGCTGGATGCTGCCCAGGACTGCGGCGCCGCCGCCTTCGTACTTGTAGGTGTGGGCTTCCTGTCCGACCAGGTATTCGTCGCCGCGCGCGCAGTGGTTCAGCAGCGCGATCAAGTTGGTCTGCGTGCCCGACGGCGCGAACAGGCCGGCTTCGAAGCCGAACAGTTCGGCGGCCTTGTCCTGCAGACGGTTGACGGTGGGATCGTCGCCATAGACGTCGTCGCCGACCTCGGCGCGCGCCATCGCCGCCCGCATGGCTTCGGACGGTTGCGTCACGGTGTCGCTGCGCAGGTCGATCCAGCCGCTCATGACGTGGGGCTTTCCAGCTGCCGGGTGTAGAAGCGCTGGCCCATTTCTTCCAGGCCGAGGGTGCCGAGCACTTCCTGCAGGCGCTCGGTCGGGCGCTTGCGCGGGAGGTTCTTGTAGCTGGCGATGATCAGCTCATTTTTCATCGAGTGCTCCCAGCCGACCAGTTCCGTGACGTTGACCTGGTAGCCGTGCGCTTCCAGCTGCAGGCAGCGCAGCACATTGGTCACCTGGCTGCCGAATTCGCGCGTGTGCAGCGGATGGCGCCAGATTTCGGTCAGCGCGCTGCGGCCCAGGTCCTTGCCCTTGTTCTTGCGCAGGACGGAGGCCACCTCGGCCTGGCAGCACGGCACCAGCACCATGTGCCTGGCGTGCTTCTTCAGGGCGAAGTCGATGGCGTCGTCGGTGGCGGTGTTGCAGGCGTGGAGCGCGGTGACGATGTCGATCTTCTCCGGCAGCTTGGCTGAAGTGGTCGATTCGGCCACCGACAGGTTGAGGAAGGACATGCCGGGAAAGCCGAGCTTCCTGGCCAGTTCGGTGGACTTTTGCACCAGCTCTTCGCGCGTCTCGATGCCGTAGATGTGCGAGCCGTCGTTCAGGTTCTTGAAGAACAGGTCGTACAGAATGAAGCCGAGGTAGGACTTGCCGGCGCCGTGGTCGACCAGCGTGATGGCGGGATCGTCCTGCTGGAGTTCCTTGAGCAGCGGCTCGATGAACTGGTACAGGTGGTAGACCTGCTTGAGCTTGCGGCGGCTGTCCTGATTGAGCTTGCCGTCGCGCGTGAGGATGTGCAGTTCCTGCAGCAGTGCGATCGACTGGCCGGGACGGATTTCGGGTGCCAGCGCCTCGGCCGGCTTGGTGGTGTCACTGCGCTTCATCGATCCATGCCTGTTGTATCGCTTCGAGTATCTTCTCGCCGCCGCGTTTGTGGTCGTCGTCGAAGCCGGCCAGGCCGACTACCCGGTTATGCAGGTCGACGAAGCGCACCGTGGCCGGATCGACCTCGGGATACTGGTCGTACAAGGCTTCGGCGATGGCCGTGATGTCGCTCCATTTCATGGCCGGCTCCTGATCAATGGTTTTTTTCGGCGGCGTGGTTGATGGTGTACTTCGGCAGTTCGACCACCAGGTCTTCGGTGCCGACGATGGCCTGGCACGACAGGCGCGAGACCGCTTCCAGGCCCCAGGCGCGGTCGAGCAGGTCTTCTTCCTTTTCTTCCGGCTCGTTGAGCGAGTCGTAGCCTTCGCGGATCAGCACGTGGCAGGTGGTGCAGGCGCAGACGCGGTCGCAGGCGTGTTCGATGTCGACATCGTTGCCGAGCAGCGCATCGCACACCGAGGTGCCGGCCGGCGCTTCGATGACGGCGCCTTCAGGGCAGAATTCAGGGTGCGGCAGAATGACGAGTTGTGGCACGGTGGGTGTCCTTGTAAGGTGATCTTATACTTCGTCGAGCGATTTGCCGGCCAGTGCGGAACGCACGCTCTGGTCCATGCGGCGCGAGGCGAATTCCTCGGTGCCGCGGGCCAGCGCGTCGACGGCGGCGTGGATGCCGCCGGCATTGTCGGACTTGGCGACGGCGCGCACGGCGTCCATCAGCAGGCCGATGCGCTGGCGCTCTTCGTCGCTGAGCAGGGCGCCGTCGGCGTCGAGCGCGGACTCGGTGGCCAGCAGAATGCGGTCGGCTTCGACCTGCTCTTCGCGCAGCGCGCGCGCGACCATGTCGCCCTGGGCGGAGCTGTACGAGTCCTGCAGCATGCGCGCCACTTCGTCGTCGGCCAGGCCGTATGAGGGCTTGACGGTGATCGAGGCTTCAACGCCGGAGCGGGTTTCGCGCGCCGACACCGACAGCAAGCCATCGGCGTCGACCTGGTAGGTGATGCGGATGCGCGCGGCGCCGGCCACCATCGGCGGAATGCCGCGCAGTTCAAAGCGCGCCAGCGAGCGGCAGTCCGACACCAATTCGCGTTCGCCCTGCAGCACGTGCACCGCCAGCGCGGTCTGGCCGTCCTTGAAGGTGGTGAATTCCTGCGCGCGGGCGCACGGGATGGTCGAGTTGCGCGGAATGATCTTCTCGACCAGGCCGCCCATGGTTTCGATGCCGAGCGAGAGCGGGGTCACGTCCAGCAGCAGCCAGTCGTCGCCGGCGGCGCGGTTACCGGCCAGCAGATTGGCCTGGATGGCGGCGCCGAGCGCGACCACCTTGTCGGGATCGATGTTCGCGTGCGGGATGGTCTTGAAGAATTCGGTGACGGCGCGGCGCACGTGCGGCATGCGGGTGGCGCCGCCGACCATCACGACACCGTCGACGTCGTCCACGCTGACGGCGGCGTCGCGCATGGCTTTCTTGATCGCGTTCATGGTCTTGCCGACCAGGTGCCTGGTGATCTCGGCGAAGATCTCGGCGGTGACCTTGACGTGCACGATCTCGCCCGAATTCAGGATGGCGTCGACCACGGTGGAGGAATTGGTCGACAGCAGCTCCTTGGCCTGGCGGGCCTTGACCATCAGGGTCGCGGTGTCTTCGTCGTTCAGCGGCGCCAGCTTGGCCTGTTCGCAGATCCAGCAGAACAGGCGATGGTCGAAGTCGTCGCCGCCCAGGGCCGAATCGCCACCGGTGGAGAGCACTTCGAATACGCCCTTGGACAGCTTGAGAATGGAGATGTCGAAGGTGCCGCCGCCCAGGTCGTAGACGGCGTACACGCCTTCGGAGCCGTGATCGAGTCCGTAGGCGATGGCCGCGGCGGTCGGTTCGGAGAGCAGGCGCAGCACGTTCAGGCCGGCCAGCTGGGCCGCGTCCTTGGTGGCCTGGCGCTGGGCGTCGTCGAAGTAGGCGGGCACGGTGATGACCGCGCCGACCAGGTCGTCGCCGAGCGAATCTTCGGCGCGCTGGCGCAGGGTGGCCAGGATCTGGGCGGAGATTTCGACCGGGCTTTTCACGCCGGCGACGGTCTTGAGCTGGACCATGCCGGGGGCATCCTGGAAAACATAGGGCATGTTCTCGGCGTAGGCGATGTCCTTCAGGCCGCGGCCCATGAAGCGCTTGACCGAGACGATGGTGTTCTTCGGGTCGGTGGTCTGGTGCTCTTGCGCCTTGTGGCCGATGTTCGCGTGCCCGTTGGGCAGGTAGCGCACGACCGACGGCAGCAGCGGGCGGCCGTCTTCGTCGCTCAGCACTTCAGGGATGCCGCTGCGGACTGTGGCGACGAGCGAGTTGGTGGTGCCAAGGTCGATGCCGACCGCCAGACGGTGCTGGTGCGGTGCGGTGGACATGCCGGGTTCGGAGATTTGCAGGAGTGCCATGTATCGTTTCGTGTGTTTTTATTCGCCGCGCCGTCGTCCCCGCGAACGCGGGGACCCATGCTGGGCACGCTGCTTATGGGTCCCCGCGTTCGCGAGGAAGACCTTAATGCTCGAGCGCCTCGAATGCGAAGTTCAGTTCTTCGCCAAATTTATCCAAAAACATCAGCGCGCGGACGCCCTGGGCGGCGTGGTCGTAGTCGCCGGCGTCGAGCTGCTGGCCGATCTGCGCCAGGCGCGCCTTGCGCGCGGCTTTCACTGCGGCGTCGAGTGCATCGAGCGCGTCGCTGTCGCGTGCCGCCCTCGCCTCGCCCAGCGCTTCGCGCCATTCCATCTGCTGCATCAGAAAATCCATCGGCATGGCCGTGTTGGACTCGGTCTTCAAATCCACGCCGTGCAGTTCGCACAGGTACTGGGCGCGCTTTTGCGGATGCTTGAGGGTCTGGTAGGCCTCGTTGGCGCGGGTGGCCCATTGCATGGCGACGCGCTTTTCGGCGTCGCTGGCATTGACGAAGCGGTCCGGGTGGACCTGGCCCTGCACGTCGCGGTAAGCCGAGTCCAGCGCCTGTTGATCGAGCGTGAACGTGGCCGGCAGACGAAACAGGTCGAAGTGGTTCTGCATGTTTAGATACGGAAGCTTTCGCCGCAGCCGCATTCGTCCTTGACCTGCGGGTTCTTGAACTTGAAGCCTTCGTTCAGGCCCTCGCGGGTGAAATCGAGCTCGGTGCCGTCGATGTAGGGCAGGCTTTTCGGGTCGACAAAGACCTTCACGCCGTGCGACTCGAACACGCTGTCTTCAGGCGCGCCTTCGTCGACGTACTCGAGCTTGTAGGCCAGGCCCGAGCAGCCGGTGGTGCGCACGCCAAAACGCAAGCCCACACCCTTGCCGCGCCGTTCGAGGTAGCGGTTGATGTGCTTGGCCGCTTTTTCGGTCAGTGTAATTGCCATGGTTCCTCCCCGCCTTAGGCGGTGGCCGGGTGCTTGGTCTTGTAGTCTTCGACAGCGGCCTTGATCGCGTCTTCGGCCAGGATCGAGCAGTGGATCTTCACTGGCGGCAGCGCCAATTCCTCGGCGATCTGGGTGTTCTTGATCGACAGCGCCTGGTCGAGCGTCTTGCCCTTGACCCATTCGGTCACCAGCGAGGACGAGGCGATCGCCGAGCCGCAGCCATAGGTCTTGAACTTGGCGTCTTCGATCAGGCCATTGGCGCCGACCTTGATCTGCAGTTTCATCACGTCGCCGCAGGCCGGCGCGCCGACCATGCCGGTACCGACGGTCTCGTCGCCTTTTTCGAAAGCGCCGACGTTGCGTGGATTTTCATAGTGATCCAACACTTTGTCCGAATATGCCATTTTGATTACTCCTATCCTGTGGTCGAAATTAGTGGGCAGCCCATTGGATCGAGTTGATGTCGATCCCTTCTTTGAACATGTCCCACAGTGGCGACAGCTCGCGCAGTTTGTTGACCTTCGACTTGAGCAGATCGATGGCAAAATCGATGTCGGCTTCGGTCGAGAAACGGCCGATGGTAAAGCGGATCGAACTGTGCGCGAGTTCGTCGCTGCGGCCCAGCGCACGCAGCACGTACGAGGGTTCCAGGCTGGCCGAGGTGCAGGCCGAACCGGACGAGACGGCAATATCCTTGATCGCCATGATCAGCGATTCGCCTTCGACGTAATTGAAGCTGACGTTCAGGTTGTGCGGCACGCGGTGCGCCATGTCGCCGTTGATGTACACCTCTTCGATTTCCTGCAAGCCTTTGGCGAGGCGGTCGCGCAGCGCGGTGACGCGCGTGATTTCGCTGTCCATTTCTTCCTTGGCGAGGCGGAAGGCTTCACCCATGCCGACGATCTGGTGGGTCGGCAAGGTGCCCGAACGCAGGCCGCGCTCGTGGCCGCCGCCGTGCATCTGCGCTTCCAGGCGCACGCGCGGCTTGCGGCGCACGTACAGCGCGCCGATGCCTTTGGGACCGTAGGTCTTGTGGGCGGTGAAGGTCATCAGGTCGACCTTGCTCTTGGACAGGTCGATGGCGACCTTGCCGGTGGCCTGGGCCGCGTCGCAATGGAAAATGATGCCCTTCGAGCGGCACAGTTCGCCAATTTCGTCGATCGGCTGGATCACGCCGATCTCGTTGTTGACCAGCATGACCGAGACCAGGATGGTGTCCGGGCGGATCGCCGCTTCCAGCTGGGCAACGGTAATCAGGCCATTGTCCTGCGGTTCCAGGTAGGTGGCGTCGAAGCCCACGCGTTCGAGTTCGCGCACGGTGTCGAGCACGGCCTTGTGTTCGGTCTTGACGGTGATGATGTGCTTGCCCTTGGTCTTGTAGAACTGGGCGGCGCCCTTCAAGGCCAGGTTGTTCGATTCGGTCGCGCCGGAAGTCCAGATGATTTCGCGCGGATCGGCGCCGACCAGGGCAGCCACGTGGCCGCGCGCTTCTTCGACGGCCGCCTCGGCCGTCCAGCCGTACATGTGGCTGCGCGAAGCAGGATTGCCGAACTGCTCGCGCAGGTAGGGAATCATCTTGTCGGCCACACGCGGATCGATCGGCGTGGTGGCCGAGTAATCCATGTAGATCGGGAAATGCGGCGCAGTCGCGAACTTCTGCTCGAGGTTTTTATCCAATGGCGCGTTCATCATTACTCCAGTGTTCTTCAACATTCAATTTTGCCCAACGGTCGCGTGGTTGCGGTGCATGACCACGACGGCCTGGTCGGCATTGCTCTCATTCTTCTGTTTCTGCTGGTCGACCAGATCCTGCAGCGATACCGAGTCGAGATAATCGACCATTTTCGCGTTCAGCGTGGCCCACAGCTCGTGGGTCATGCAGCGCACGCCGGTGGCGGCATCGGCGCCATGGCAATTTTCCTTGCCGCCGCACTGGGTGGCATCGAGCGGCTCGTCGACCGCGATGATGATGTCGGCCACGGTGACCTTGTCGGCGCGGCGCGCCAGACTGTAACCACCGCCGGGCCCGCGGATCGATTCGACGATCTCGTGGCGGCGCAGCTTGCCGAACAATTGCTCCAGGTACGACAGGGAAATCGCTTGACGCTGGCTGATGCCCGACAGCGTGACAGGTCCCTTGCCCTGGCGCAGGGCAAGATCGATCATCGCAGTTACAGCAAAACGGCCTTTTGTGGTCAGACGCATCGCAACCCCGGTCACAGTGGTAAAATCTTGCTTTCGTTCAAAAATTCCCTTGTCCGCTAGCACGAAACAGCGGATTAGTTGAACGATTTAGTCAAGTATATCAAATTCACCGGGCTTTGTCTCGGAGCCCCTCAGTTTGGCCCCTTCCCCTTCTTTATCCGCAAGAGCCGCATCGGCCCGAACAGCTGCTGCATGGCGGCATGCTGGATGAAGCTGAGATTGTAGGGATGCTCAGAAAGCAACTGCTTGAAGCGGGAGGTTTCCGGCAAGCGCTGCAGTTGCTCGGCGATTTTCCCCCAGAGGATCAGGGTTGGCGCGGCAGGCAGGTCGGACATCGCGCCCAGAACGGTACGCAGGAATGGCAGCCAGGCGCGTGCATCGATGGCCGGCGCGACATGGGGGCGGAACACCAGTGAGGCATTGAGCAAGAGAAAGCCCTGCTGAAGCAGGTTGTCCTGCAGCTCCGGCAGGGACGCCACCAGACCTTCATGCTGGACGCGCGATGCCAGGCAAGCCAGCGCACTTGCGCCGGTGTCGGCGGGATCGAGCAGCCCATCGGCCACCAGCAGCATCTTCATGAAGTTACGCAGGGAGGTGGCCTTGTTGACCGGTTTGGCCAGGCCGGCGCTACACCACAGATCGCCAACCGCGCCATCCATGAAACACACCCCGGTGGCACTCTCGGCGCGCGGATACGGCCCCTCGCCCACCAGCACGAACTTTACAGCCTGCAAGGGTTGGGTAAAGGCGGCAAACAGACGCTGGCCGGTCGGCAGGTAATGGTCCGCGGCCAGTGCCGGCAGGTAGGCGGGATCGGCCTGGGCCATGGCTTCCAGGCCGGCGTACAAAGGGGCATGCCACGATGGGTGGGCGCGTTGCAACGCGTCGAGGATCACTGCTGGAACGGAAGACGTGGACATCAATGCGGCGAGGATGGGAAAGCAGGATTGTAACGCAGCCGCCATGATCGGCTCGACACCCAGGCCATTTCAAGCACGCGTCTCGAAACGTGGAAATTGTGCATGATGGGATACCCGCTCGGGCAGCGCACGGCTTGCCGTTTCACTGCGGCGGTATGCGGTAGCGCCCGATGTCCATCTCGCACAATCACATGGAGGCACTATCATGCAAACGATTCAAGACGTCATGACCCGCGACGTACAACGCATTTCGCCAGAGGAAAGCGTGCGCCGTGCAGCGCAGTTGATGGACGAGTTCAATGTCGGCTCGATCCCGGTGGTCGATGGCAACAAGCTGGTGGGGATGATCACCGACCGTGACATCACCGTGCGCTCGACCGCCGCCGGACAAGCGCCTGAGAGCACCCGTGTGGGCGACGTGATGAGCACGGACGTGCGCACCTGCTATTCCAACCAGAGCGTCGATGAGGTGCTCGGTCAGATGGGCGATGTGCAGATTCGCCGCGTACCCGTGGTGGACCAGGCGTCGCACTCCCTGGTTGGCATTGTTTCCCTTGGCGATATGGCCACGAAACATTCGGCTGGAATCGACCACGCGCTGGAGGAAATTTCCTCGCCTTCGGAACCGGACCGTTCGCAGGCACATTGACCGCCTGAGGAAATGCCGCTTGCTGTCGGCATTTCCTGTTTCCTGCTCCCCGCCTCGGCTCCCCGCGCGCGCGGGCGCTGCGCGCATCATAGGCGTGCGCGACCGTAACGCCATCGATATAATGGGACCAACGTCCATTCGGGACCAACGTCCATTCGATACTTCCACATGTCACACAACACCATTGCGATCAACCAGCGCATGGACAGGTTCGACGGCCATCACACGGTCTGGCTGTTCGGATACGGATCACTCATTTTCAAAGCCGACTTTCCTTACCTGGAACGCCGTCCCGCGACAATTCGCCACTGGACGCGCCGTTTTTGGCAAGGCTCCCACGACCATCGCGGCACCCATAGCGCCCCGGGCAGGGTTGCCACGCTTGTACCTGAACCAAATGCTGTGTGCGCCGGCATGGCCTATTTGATCACGCCGGAAGTGTTCGCCCATCTCGACCATCGCGAAAAAAACGGCTATCTTCGCCTGGCGATCGACATTCACTTCGACGACGCGCCAACCGTGGAAGGCCTGGTCTACATTGCCACTGAAGACAACGCCGCGTTTCTCGGCGCAGCCAGCGAACTGGACATCGCCCGGCAAATCGCCAACTCCAGCGGACCGAGCGGACACAACCGCGACTATCTGCTCGATCTTGCGCGCGCACTGAGAAGCTTGGGCAAAGACGACCCGCACGTATTCGCCATCGAAGAACACCTCAACGCGCTTTGATACTACGAGAACAGATCTAGCTGGCCGGTCGCGTTGCCGCACTGTTTGGCAGGGACAGGCGGCACCACCACGGGACGCTTGAACCGCGACGTATCCAGCTCCGCAAAGCGACCGCTGGTGAGATTCATCCCCAGCCGGTCGACCGCCTTGACGAAGCGTTGACGGATCAGATCGGCCCACACGCCTTCGCCGTGCATGCGCTTGGCAAAATCGCTGTCGTACTCTTTGCCGCCGCGCATCTCGCGCACCCTGTTCATCACGCGCTGAGCCCGGTCCGGGAAGTGCGCTTCGAGCCACTGCTTAAACAAGGGATTGACTTCCCATGGCAAGCGCAGCACGACGTAATGGGCGCTGACGGCACCGGCATCCCGCGCCGCTTCGAGCACTTTTTCCAGGTCCGGCTCGGTGACGAATGGAATGATGGGAGCAACGCTGACCCGCACCGGAATGCCCGCATCGGTGAGCGTACGGATCGTGCGCAAACGGCGCGCGGGGGCCGCCGCACGCGGTTCGAGCGTGCGCGATATGGCCGGGTCCAAGGTGGTGACGGTCACTGCGGCAATAGCCTGCTTGCGCGCCGCCATGGGTGCCAGCAGGTCGATATCGCGCTCGATCAGCGAGGACTTGGAGATCAGCGCGGCGGGATGCTCGCAATCGTGCAGCACTTCCAGCACGCTGCGCGTCAGGCGCCGCTCACGCTCGCATGGTTGATACGCGTCCGTGTTGACACCGATGGCGATAGGCTGCGCAACATAGGAGGGGCGTGCAAGTTCGCGCCGCAACAAATCCGCGGCGTTGACCTTGGCAAACAAACGGCTTTCGAAGTCCAGCCCCGGCGACAATCCGAGATAACTGTGCGTGGGCCGCGCAAAACAGTAAATGCAACCATGCTCGCAACCGCGATACGGATTAAGCGAGACGTTGAAGGGAATATCGGGCGACGTATTGCGGCTAAGGATGCTCTTTGCGTACTCGTCGGTTACCTGGGTCTTGAACGGACCTGGCTCATCGTCGGGATCGTTCGCCCAGCCGTCGTCAAAGGTTTCACGCGCATTGACCTCGTAACGCCCCTGCAGGTTGCTCACCGCTCCGCGCCCCTTCTGCGCAGACAGAGCGCGCGGCACCAGCATGACGCGTTCATCGTATTCGTTATCGGGAGTATCCACGGCCAGCCTCCGTACTGTACGTAAATTAGGGGTAAGCAATTAGCTCCGCAAAAGCCAGACTACTGTATGGGCATACAGCTCAACTATACCGCAAATTCCCCCGGCGCGGTGGCGTTTTTTTGACCCGGCGCGCGTCCCCGCACCCCGCGCAAAGTTGAGCTAACTTCAATTGGCGCATAGGTCCGCCTGCTAACTTCATCTTCAAGCGACCCAGATGCACGCGCGTGGCGTGGCGGGGTCGCGGTGCTTGCCTGCCCCTCCTTCCGTGCGCGAGTTAATCCGATGAACATCACACCAGAATCGCTACAGCTCGATTTTACGAACCTGGGGATCGCTCCAGGCGATGTCGTCCTGGTGCGTGCCGGGCTGGGGGCGGTTGGCCGGGTCAAGGGCGGCGATTTCCTCGGTGCGCTCCTCGACCTGGTCGGCGAAAAGGGCACGGTGGTCAGCCTCGCATTCACCAGCGGCGGCATGGCCTGGCAGGCGTCGAAAATTCCCCCATACACGCGGGCGTCGGCGTCGTATGCGGGTGCGCTTCCGAATGCCATGCTTGCTCATCCGCACTCGCATCGAAGCCTGCATCCCCAGTGTTCCTTTGTGGCCATCGGACACCATGCACAGGAACTGACCGACGGCCACGGACCGGACGCCGGAGCCTACGAGCCGGTCCGGAAATTAATGGCATTCAAAGGGAAAATGTTACTTGCTGGCTGCGTCAGCGCCAGTCCGGGCTTTACCACCACCCACCTCGCCGAGGTCGACCTGGGACTTCACCGGCGCAGGGTCGCGCCCTGGCTGTTCATCAGCCGTTATGTCGATGAGCAAGGCCGGGTGCGCATCTTTCATCGATCCGATCCCGGCCTTTGCTCCAACTCTTATTGGAAATTTTATTCTGCCTATGTCAACAGCGGCATTTTAAGCGCGGGTCGAATTGGCAAAGCCTATTCAATCTGCGCGCCTGCGGCGCAATGCTACGAGATTGAACGTGCAATCCTTGCCAGCGACGCCCGCTTTACCATTTGCGGCTCGAAGGACTGCCTTACATGTAATCTGCTGCGCTGGGATTGCGTCCATCGATGGCCCGCCTATTTGCTGCGGCGCGTGCTCCGCAAAATGAAAGCGTAAACCGGGAGGCCATATCAATACCAACATCGAAATACTCACGCCGGCAGCCTGTCGCAGGCCCCTTGAGTGGATACTGAAGTGGATATTCGCCGAGGTACTGGGCCTCGATGCGGTCTATTCCGAACACGCCGGCGACAGGGTTGAAATCCGCTTCCAAGGAAAGGTATTGGCCGTTGAATGCGACTTCTTTCGCCTGAATAAACCGCTCTGGCTGCAGCCCGGCTCGCTGATGGTCGAACCGGCCACGGATTGGACGGACGTCGGGAGCACACTCGACGCCAACCTGCTTTCCAGCGCGATTCCAGTCTTGTGGGGACGCGGGGGCTTCGTACGCACGGCGCAAGGAAACGGCCACCTGTACCTCGATGTCTTCGGCTCGATTTTCTTCATGCTGTCCCGCTATGAGGAAGTGGTCAAGACGGAACGCGATCAATATGGCCGGTTTCCCGCCTCCGCCTCACTCGCGGTGCAGCGCGGATTTTTGCACCGTCCGATCGTTGACGAATACATCGAGATCCTGTGGTCGGCACTGGTCAGTTTGTGGCCCCGCCTGACTCGCAAGCTCAGCACCGGAAAGATGTGGGTGACCTGCGACGTCGATGAACCATACGAAAGATGGATCAGGAATCCGTGGCTGCTGGCGCAAGGTATCGGCGGCGCGCTGGTTCGAAAACGCTCCCTGTCCGGCGCTGTCAACCGGATCAAGAACGCCTACTTCAGCCGCCAGGGCAAGTACCAGTTCGATCCCCACTGGACCTTCGACTGGTACATGAGCAGGCTCGAAGAACATGGTTGCAAAGGCGCGTTCTATTTTATTCCCACATCCGGGACCACGCGGTATGACTGCATGTATTCGCTGGCGGAGAACAGGATGCAAGCGCTGTTGAAGTCCATTTCCGATCGGGGTCACGAGATCGGGATGCACGGCAGCTTTAAAACGTTTCAAGATGGCGCACTGGTCGCGCGCGAACGTAAAACCCTGATCGATGCCTGCCGCAGTGCCGGCGCCGTGGCGGACGTGAGCGGGAACCGCCAACACTATCTTCGCTGGGATGTCCGCGAGACTGCGGATCATTTGGACAACGCTGGATTTGCCTATGATACGTCAGGCGGGTTTCCTTACAATCCGGGGTTTCGCTACGGCACCGCGCGGACATTTCCCATGTGGAGCTGGATAAAACAGGAACCACTGAAACTGCGTCAGCGTCCGCTCATCATGCTGGAAAGCGCGGTGATTAATTCCCTCAATCTGGGCTATACCGCGGAGGCATTGGATGCCATCAAGAGCCTCAAGAATGCCGCCCTGAGGTACGGCGATTTCACGCTGATTTGGCATAATTCGCGGTTCACGGAGCCGGGCGACTTTCCTTTGTTCACGCAAATTCTAGCGGCATGATCGCGGCGACGCGATGAAGCGCTCAAGACTGCTGACAAATGCGTCGAAGGCGGCGAGCAGTGGCTGGAATGTTGACTGCCCTCCTTCGATCTGAGCCAATGCGTAACAGCTGGCTTCGAGCGTGGACAGCTGATCGGGAGCGTGGGCTTTACGGATGCGGTAATGCGACGGCGGCATTGCACGCAAGGCGTAACGCGGCAATGCCTGAAGGGCTGGATTCAGAAACAGCATCTTGCGGCTTTTTCGCCAGGTGCCGTCCAGGATAACCAGGCGTAACTTGTGCGGTTCACTCAGCAGACTGGCGTCCAGCATGGCGGGCTTGGGAAGTCCCAGCGATGCGTGGTCTGGCGTATCGGGATAAAGCAGCACCGGAAGGCGTCCACCTTCATGCAGCGTGCCGTTCAACGCGCGCTGGTCGAAGCTTTCGCCGACGAGGATCCGGCTAGGCGTGACGCAGAGGTGCAGGAGCCGGGCGCTGCCCTTGGCGTTGTTGACCTCAAGCGGGTGCTGCAAAATCAGCAGGTCGACAGCGCTCGCGACAGGCGCGACGAAACCGCACAGGCAGGTGACGATCGGGCGCTCGCAGCGCGCGCACTTGCTTCTGGGCTGGCCGGGTGGCGTTGATGACGCGGCAGAGATTGCCATCGGTACAGGTTGTAACGGAGGTCCGGCATTGTAACTGACGCAAGCGCCCCTCACCGGCGTACCGGTCGCAGACCGGCGCCATGAAACGCTAAGGGGCAACCGCCGCGACGCCGTCGTGGCTGTGCTGGCGGATGCGCTGCAGCGCACCGCTCCACGCCACCACCTGGTCGAGCAGCGTCGTCACCGACCGCTCATGGTGCTGCGCCGGCTTGAAGACCTTGTAATGCTCGAAATCGCTGTGCAGGGACAGCAACACCTGCGCGCGCACGTCTGCCACCATCAATTCCCCCATCACCAGCCGCAAATGCTCAACCGCACGCGCGCCTCCGGCGCTGCCGTAGCCGACAAACCCCGCAGCCTTGTTGTTCCACTCTGCATACAGGAAATCGATGGCGTTCTTGAGCGCGGCTGACGTTCCGTGGTTGTACTCCGGGGTGACGAACACGAAGCCGTCGAAACCGGCGATCCTGGCGGCCCACGCCTTGGTGTGGTCCTGGCTGTACTGGCCCATTGACGGCGGCACCTCTTCGTCCAGCAAGGGCAGCTTGAAATCTTCGATATCGACCAGTTCGAATCTGGCATCGCTACGCAGCGTGGCGATCTGGAGTACCCATTCGGCCACGTCGCGGGCCTTGCGCCCCGGCCGCGTACTGCCGACCACGATTGCTATGTTGATCATGGCGCTCTCCCCTTATTGACGTCGAACGTGGTTCAAATTTTAAGACGTCGGCCCAAGGCACGCGCCACGTTACGGCCAGTCACGCCCCTCTCGATAACTGAACAATAACGCTCGCAAATTTATTTGCGGAAAAGCGTCGTGAATTAACATTCGTGTATTGCCCAGGAAAAAAGGCATGCCTAAAATCATTCCATTCCCTGTCGGCAATCTCCTCATCGGGAGTTCATCATCGTTACCGTTTTGTCCCGCGCGCGCAGCGCCGTCCGCCATATCGCCACCACTGCTGTCGTCTGCCTGTCGCTGCTGCCGGCATTGGCAATCGAACAAGAACTTCCGGTCGATTTCCGCTTGAATGAACAGATCGTCATGGTGCCGGCTGGCCTCAACCAAAGCGCGCATTTGCAGACCACGGTATTTCGCCCGAACGGTCCTGGCCCCTTTCCTCTGCTGATCATCAATCACGGCAAGGATGCGGGCGAACCGCACCACCAGGCGCGCGACCGTTTCATCTACATGGCCACGGCCTTCGTCAAGCGCGGCTATGCCGTGATGGTGCCGATGCGCCAGGGCTTCGCCGAGTCGAGCGGCCGCTACGCCGACCACGGCTGCAATATGACCGCCAACGGCTACGGCCAGGCCGCCGACGTGCGCGCGACGATCGACTACGCACGCACGCTGGACTGGGTGGACGACACGCGCATCATCGTGGCCGGGCAATCCTATGGGGGCCTGGCAACCATCGCCCTGGGCACCCAGGCCATTCCCGGGGTGCGTGGCCTGATCAACTTTGCCGGCGGCCTGCGCGACGATGCCAATCATTGCGACTGGCGCTCGTCGCTGGTGCATGCCTTCGCGGAATATGGCGCGGCCAACCGGGTCGACAGCCTGTGGATGTATGGCATCAACGATTCGCTGTTCAATCCCGAGCTGGCCAGCCGGATGCATGCCGCCTTCACCCGCGCCGGCGGACGCGCCCGGCTGGTCACCTACGGCCCGTTCAAGCGCGATGCCCACGGCATGCTGGCCAGCCGCGATGGCGAGAAAATCTGGTGGACTGAAGTCGAGCGCTTCCTCAAGCAAGTCGATATGCCGACCGAGGAAACGGTGACGGTGGCCGAAGCGCCGGTAGTGCCGAAGAGCGATTTCGCCCGGATCGACGATGTGGCCGCCGTGCCTTTCCTGACCGATAGCGGACGCGCCGCCTACCGCGATTACCTGGACAAGATGACGCCGCGCGCTTTTGCCGTGTCGCCCAGCGGCGCCTGGTGCTGGGCCGAGGAAGGCGAAGACCCCGACACCCGCGCCCTGGCCGCTTGCGAGGAAAAAAGCAACCAGCCGTGCAAGCTGTACTCGGTCGATGACTATGTCGTATGGACGGAGCAACAATCGGTCGCCTCCAGCAATACCGCCAGCGTGCCGAGCATCAGCGCCGCACCCGCCCAGTCCAGCAATTCCGGCGCGGTTGGTAGTAACGCCGCAACAGCCCTGTTTTGAACAGGCTTACAGGTCGTCGAATTTGGCGTATTCAAAAACCTCTACACCAATTGTCAGGCACAATAATGCCATTATTGCAATTGGGGTATCACCATGCTTTCACGCATCACATTGCGCAAACGTGCCGTGGCTCTCGCCTTAATGGCCGGATGCGGCAGCGCTAGCGCCGCCAACAATTTTCCCATTTTCCTCGTCCACGGTTTCCTCGGCTTCGGCCCCGAGCAGTTCAAAGAGACCGGCTTCAAATACTGGGGTGGCTTCGACGATATTGCCGCCCACATGCGTCAGGGCGGCAAGCACATCGTGTTGGCGACCTCGGTGGGACCGATCAGTTCCAACTGGGACCGCGCCGCTGAACTGTTCTATCAGATCAAGGGTGGCTGCGTCGATTACGGCAGCAGCCACAGCGCGCGCTTCGCCAGCTTCGGCGCGCAGCGCCAGCCGGCCGGCAAATGCTGGGCGGTCGATCCGGCCAACAATCCCCAGGGGTATCCGCCCGCCCTGTATCCCCAATGGGATGCCCAGCACCCGATTCACCTGATTGGCCACAGCCAGGGCGGACAGACCATCCGCGCGCTCATCGAACTGCTGGAAAACGGCTCGCCCGACGGCGACGAAGGCGGCGGGGCACTCTACAGCGGCGGCAAGATCGGCTGGGTCGTCAGCGCCACCACCCTTGCCGCGCCGCACGACGGCACCAGCCTGCGCGACGCGGTCGGCGATTTCGCCCCCAAGATTGCCGAACTGGCCGAAGGTGTGGCCAATATTGCGCGCATGGGCGGCAAGGCCACGCCGACCTACGATTTCGGCCTGGAACAATTCGGCATCCAGCGCCAGAAGCTGGAACCAGCCGCAGCCTTCCACGAACGCGCGCTGACCGCGCCGTTCTGGAACCAGGACAACTTCGACTCGGCGCAGCACGAGATGGGGCCGGACGGCGCGCAAGAGTTCAACGCCTGGGTGCACACCTCCCCGCATGTGTATTACTTTTCGATGGCGAATGTCGCGACCGAGGCTGGCCGCTATTGCTGCAACAATACTGACCGCCTGATCGCGCCATTCCAGAAACGCGCCTACCAATACCCGCGCCGCGACATGGCGCCGCTGACGCGCCCGTATGCGGGCGAGTGGATCGTCCCGTCCTTGGGCCGGCGCGGACTGGGTTCGTACACCCAGTCGGACCCGAGCCGCGCCCTGGTGGACAGCCGCTGGTTCCCCAACGATGGCGTGGTCAATACGGTCAGCATGCGCGCCCCGCGTGGCCACCCCACCAACGATTTCAACGGCGTGCCGCAGCGCGGCAGCTGGAATTTCCTGGGCACCTACCGCACCTTCGACCACTTCGACATGGTCGGCTGGCCCCGCTCCGGCGCACGCGTCTACCCCATCTACGACCGCATTACCGCCTTGCTGTACCAACTCTGAGGGGTGGCAATTTTGCCGAGTTGCCATCCACTTTACAACTAGCTATCGCGCGGCTTTTGCGGTTAAAAAAATGCAATTTGTATTCGATACCTCGTGCGCCTATAACGGAAGTCCGCATGCAAAACGTCGGATAACAAGTACCTACACGAGAGCACAACAATGGCTAGCACTGAGCAGCAGGAGCGCCGGCGGCAAGAAAACCGCTGCCTCTCCGTTCTGGTCGACCTGGGTGTCACCTACCGTCGTACCTTGGGCGACAACGTCGCCTGGGCATTTTTCACCACCAACGATATCGCCAACACCGTCGCCCGCCGCGTCATGGGCCGAGAGCGGCAGCGCCGCCTGACGGATTGGGAACGCCAGCTTGCCCGTTTGGCCGAACTGCGCCAGCCTCATCTGGACATCGATCCCATCAGCTAGCCGTAGCGAGCACCGCATCATCAAGCTCGTGGTTCGGGCGCCCCTGGGGCTGCCCGCGCAGTCCGTTTCGCCAAAGGGGTCGCCATGTCCAGAATGTTGGTCAGCTTTCTTGCCACGCTCATCCTGCTCGCCTGTGGCCTGAGCTTTTATCCGATGGAAAAGGACAAGCAGCTCGAACGGCTGGAACAGCGTCAACGCATGGACCTCCCGCCAGCGCCGCAAGAGTCCCGGTTCGCGCTCGCGCAGCCTGCCAGCGAGGCACCCCGCTGAGCGACGGCGGGACAGGGATCGTCATTCTCGAGTAAGCCGGGCACATCTGCAATGCCCGCTTTTCCGAGCGCCAATGTATTGCGGAAAACGGGGCGATTATCCTACACGCACGTCGAAACACGTCCGACAAGTCCGGGGAAAAACGTCCGATACAGCAGGCTCGGCAATCGGGGCATGATGTGCCACCTGATCAACGCAGTCAAACGGCATGCGTTGGCGGTCAACCCGAAAGTAGCAGAACGTTAACCTATTAAGGAGAACATCATGGCATCGAACAACAACACCGGTAAAGGTACGCAGGGCGGCACTCCAGAGCAGCACGCTGAAGCTGGCCGTCAGAGTCACAAGAACGACGACAGCCGCCAGTCGGGCTCGCAAGGTTCTGGCTCGGGATCGGGTTCGGGCACCCGCGGCGGTACGCCTGAGCAGCACGCCGAGGCAGGCCGTCAGAGCCACAAGAACGACAACAAGAAGTAATTAGTCGTTCGCGTCGCCAGTAATGCGCCGGGGGTGACCCCGGCGTGAAGGAATATTTAAAAAGCTTGAACGCGCGGGCAGCCTTCTAAGATATGCTCTTGTCGTTTCCGAGGAAACCGCGCCGGTACCGCCAATATCCGGTCCACTCGACTGCCGCGTGATCAAATCCAGCAAGCGAGTCATGAACAAATCCGTCGAACAGTGCATGAAGAGCAGGTGCGACAGGTTTGGCACTACGCGCCTGGTTCAATACCTGCAAGGCCTCGTCTTCCAATCGGGCCACCAACTGCGATCTGATTCTGGCAATGGGATTGATTCGCTTCATGAGCCAGTGCGTAGACGAGTCTGAATGAAGACGTTCTGCGTCACGAATAAGCCAATCGTTGTACGTTATCAGAAGCTCCCTTTCCTTTCCGGACGCTCGCTGCACATGGCCCAAAGCCGTGTATCTCTCGCGCATCTGCCAACGCCAATTCAAGTATGGCTGCAGCCAATCGCGTAGTGTACGCGGGGTCATTGATGACGATGTCAAAAAGATTGTGAAGGCGTCAATTGCCCGTTGATCGATGGCAAAAGGATCATACTCGGCTGTCGAGGCGCGCTTCCTATTCAGAGGCGCTCCAGCGGCAACGCTGCACTCAAACATATGATTTAGGGAACCGCTGATTAATTCGTTGGAGTATGTTCCGCGAGCCCCCGCGACCTGA